>DATADI010000317.1:0-13067 GCA_036258615.1 Thermomonospora sp.
CGGTGCGCCGGGCGCGGTTCGCCGCCGAGCACGGCCTCGGCCCCGACCGGGTGTTCGCCGACTGGCGCGACCTGGCGGCGGCGGGGCGGGTGGCCGACGGGGTCGTCATCGCCACCCAGGACAGCGACCACGCCGAGCCCGCCGTGGCGTTCGCCGGGCAGGGGTACCACATCCTGCTGGAGAAACCGATGGCCACCAGCGAGGCCGACGCCCTGCGCATCGTCGAGGCGGTCGAGCGCAGCGGGTCGATGCTGGCCGTGTGTCACGTGCTCCGGTATAGCCGCTACACCCGGCGGATCAAAGAGCTGGTCGCCGGGGGGCGGCTGGGCGACCTGATCAGCGTGCAGCACCTGGAGCCGGTCGGCTGGTGGCACCACGCGCACTCCTACGTGCGGGGCAACTGGCGCCGCGAGGAGGAGTCCGGCCCGATGCTGATGACCAAGTCCTGCCATGACATCGACTGGATCGTCCACGTCATGGGGGAGGTCCCGGTGCGGGTGTCCTCGTTCGGGCGGCTGTCGCACCTGCGGCCGGAGAACCGCCCGGAGGGCGCCGCCGACCGCTGCGTGAGCTGCGCCGTCGAGCCCGACTGCCCCTACTCGGCGACCCGCCTGTACCTGTCCTGCCTCGGCGACCCCGTGCGGGAGGACTGGCCGCTGGGCGCGGTCACCCACGACCTCACCAAGGAGGGCGTGCTCACGGCGCTGCGCGAGGGCCCCTACGGGCGCTGCGTGTACGCCTGCGACAACGACGTGGTCGACCACCAGGTCGTGAACATGGAGTTCCCCTCGGGCGCGACCGCCGCGTTCACCATGACGGCGTTCACCCCCTACGCGCAGCGCCAGACCCGCGTCTTCGGGTCGCGGGGCTGCATCGAGGGCGACGGCGGCACCATCCGGCTCCGCGACTTCGTCACCGGCGACGAGGAGGTCATCGACCTGACCGGCGATCAGGAGCTGGACGGCCGCCACATCGAGGCCGACGACGCGCTCGCCGACGCCTTCTTCGCGGCGCTGGCCGCCGGCGACCCCGCGCCGCTCAGCTCCGACGCCCGTGAGAGCCTGGCCGGCCACCGCGTGGTGTGGGCCGCCGAGCAGGCACGACGGACCGGGATGGTGGTGGACATCGCCCCGATCGACCCCAGGAAGAACACGGAGATCCGATGAAGAAGCAACTGATCGGCGGCTCGGCGGCGGCGCTGGCGCTGGCGCTCGCGCTGGGCGCCTGCGGGTCGGGGGACGACGACTCCGGGACGGCGGGCGACGGCGCCCGCGGCCCCATCACCTTCGCCACCGGCAAGGACCTGACGGGAACGATCCAGAAGCTGGTGGGCCGGTGGAACGCCGAGCACCCCGACGAGAAGGTGCGCATCGTCGAGCTGCCCGAGGACGGCGACCAGACCCGCCAGCAGCTCGTCCAGAACGCCCAGATCAAGTCCGACGCCTACGACGTGATCCGGCTGGACGCGGTGTGGACCGCCGAGTTCGCCGCCCGCCGCTGGGTGGTGGAACTGCCGCAGGAGCCGCTGGACGTCGGCACCTTCCTGCCCACCGCGCTGGAGACCGGCAAGTACCGCGGCAAGCTGTACGCCGCGCCCTGGCTCACCGGCACCGGCATCCTCTACTACCGCAAGGACCTGCTGGAGGCCGCGGGCGTCAAGGAGCCGCCCAGGACCTGGGCCGAGATGCGCGACGCCTGCGACAAGGTCGCCAGGACGCCCGAGGGCAAGGGCGTGGACTGCTACGCCGGGCAGTACGAGAAGTACGAGGGCCTCACCGTCAACTTCGCCGAGGCCGTCCAGTCGGCGGGCGGCACCGTCTTCGACGCCTCCGGCAAGCCCACCGTGAACACCCCGCAGGCCAAGGCGGGCCTGCAGTTCCTCGTCGACGGCTTCAAGCAGGGCACCATCCCGAACAAGAGCATCACCTTCAAGGAGGAGGAGGGCCGCCGCCACTTCCAGGAGGGCAGGCTCGTCTTCCACCGCAACTGGGCGTACGTGTACGCGCTGGCGGCGGCCACCGACGGCTCCTCCAAGGTGAACGGCAAGTTCGAGGTCGCGCCGCTGCCCGGCAAGGACGGCCTGGGCTCGGGCACGCTCGGCGGCAACAACCTCGCGGTGTCGGCGTTCTCCAAGCACAAGGCCACCGCCCGGGACTTCATCACCTACATCGTCAGCCTGAAGACCGAGCGCGAGTACGGCCTGGAGCAGTCGTTCCCGCTGTCGCGGTCCGCGCTGTACGCCGAGCCCGCGATGCTCAAGAAGTACCCGTACCTCACCGTGCTGAAGACGGGCACCGAGCGGGCCAAGCCCCGCCCCGTCGTGATCAAGTACAACGAGGTCACCGCCGCGATCCAGGAGCACGTCAGCGCCGCGATCAGCGGGAAGAAGAGCGTCGACCAGGCCCTGGCGGACCTGCAGACGGCGCTGTCCGGCCTGACGGACTGAGATGGGCGGCGTTGCCACGGACCTCGGCCGGGCCCGGTCGGGGCCACGCGACCAGGGCCCGGCCGAGCCCTCCCGGAGCCGGCGGGGGCCCCGGGGGACGGGGCAGGGGCGCCTCGCGGCGCTCCTGCTCTCCCCGACCCTGCTGGTGCTCGGGGTGGTGATCCTCTTCCCGATCGTCGCGGCGGTCTGGGACTCCCTGCACACCACCGCCGAGGGGCTGGACGCCGACGGGCTGATCGTCGAGGGCGAGCGGTTCAGCGGCGCGGACAACTACACCGATCTCTTCAGGGGCGAGACCGGCGAGCGGTTCCGCACCGCCCTGTGGAACACCACCTTCTTCACCGTCGTCACCGTGGCGATCGAGACGGTGGTGGGCCTGGCGATGGCGCTGCTGATGCACCGGGCGTTCCGGGGCCGGGCGCTGTTCCGGGCGAGCGTGCTGGTGCCGTGGGCGATCCCCACGGCGATCTCCGCGCTGCTGTGGCGGTGGATCTTCGCCGCCGACGGCGTCGCCAACGCGGTGCTCGGCCGTGAGGTGCTGTGGACCGCCGACGCCGTCCAGGCCAAGATCGCGGTGATCGTCGCCGACACCTGGAAGACCGCGCCGTTCGTGGCGCTGCTGGTGCTGGCCGGGCTCCAGATCATCCCGCGCGAGGTCTACGAGGCCGCCCGGGTGGACGGCGCCTCCCGCTGGCGTCAGCTGGTGCACATCACGTTGCCGCTGGTCAAGCCCGCGCTGCTGGTGGCGGTGATGTTCCGGATGATGGACGCGCTGCGGATGTTCGACCTGCCGCAGGTGCTCATCGGGGCCCGCAAGCCGTCGGTGGAGACCCTCTCGCAGGTCGCCTGGGACGAGGCCATGAACCTGCGGTACGGGCCCGCCGCGGCCGTCGCCACCGCCCTGTTCCTGTACATCGCCCTGGCCGCCTACGCGTTCGTGCGGCTGCTGGGGGCCGACCTCATCGGCGACCGGAAGGGGGCCTCGTGAAGCTCCGGGGGCTGGGAGACGTCCTGTCGATGGCGGCGGTGGCGGTGTTCTGCCTGGCGCCGTTCTACTGGATGGTGGTCTCCAGCCTGCGCCGCACGCAGGACCTGTTCGACATGTCGCCGCTGCCGGACCCGCTGTCGCTGGACAACTACCGGGCGGTCTTCCAGGAGGACAACGGTTTCGTGCGGGCGCTGGGCAACAGCGTCGTCGTGGCCGGGCTGACCACGCTGCTGACCCTGGTGATCGCGGTGTCGGCGGCCTACGCGCTGGCCCGGCTGGAGTTCCGGTTCAAGCGGCTGGTGCTCGCGGTGGTCATCTCCACCTCGATGTTCCCGGCGGGGCTGCTCATCGTGCCGCTGCTGAAGCTGTTCACCGACATCGGCTGGATCAACACCTACCAGGCGATGGTGGTGCCCAACCTGTCGTTCGCGCTGCCGCTGGCGGTGTGGAACCTCACCAGCTTCTTCCGGCAGCTGCCGTTCGAGCTGGAGCAGGCGGCGATGGTGGACGGCTGCACGCCCGGCGAGGCGTTCCGCCGGATCATCGTCCCGCTGGCCGCGCCCGGCGTGTTCACCACCGCGATCATCACCTTCGTCGTGGCGTGGAACGAGTACATGATCGCGGTGAGCATGGTCAACGAGCAGTCCATGAAGACCGCCAACGTCATCGTCGCCCAGTTCACCGGCCAGCACGGCTACGACCAGCCGTTCGGCACCCAGATGGCGGCCGGGGTGCTGGTCACCGTCCCGCTGGTGGTGGTCGTCCTGGTCTTCCAGCGACGGATCGTCGCGGGCCTGACCTCCGGCGGCCTCAAGTAGCTCATTTCGTCACAACCTTCGCACGACACCCTGAGTCCCCCCGACGCACTGGAGCACGTGCATGAGAACACCCCTGCCCTACCGGCGCTCGTTCCTGGCCATGACCGGGGTGAGCACCGCCGCCTTCGTGCTCGGCACCGGCCGCGCGGCCTCCGCCGAGGACCTGGAGGGCGGACGGCTGCCTGCCGACCCGTTCACCCTCGGCGTGGCCTCCGGCGACCCGCTGCCCGACGGCGTGGTGCTGTGGACGCGGCTGGCGCCCGAGCCGCTGGCGCCCGACGGGCACGGCGGCATGCCCCGCGGGTCGTACGCGGTGCACTACGAGGTCGCCGAGGACGAGCGGTTCTCCCGGATCGCCGCCAGGGGCCGCGTCACCGCCACCGCCGAACTCGGCCACGCGGTGCACGCGGAGGTCCACGGGCTCCGGCCGGGGCGGGAGTACTTCTACCGGTTCAAGGCGGGCGGGCACCTCAGCCCGGTGGGCCGCACCAGGACCGCCCCGGACCCGCGGTCGAAGGTGACGGCGTTCCGGTTCGCGACGGCGTCCTGCCAGGCGTACTACCACGGGTACTTCACCGCCTACCAGCACATGGCCGCCGAGGACCTGGACGTGGTGTTCTTCCTCGGCGACTACATCTACGAGTACGGCATCACCACCGCGAACTGGCGGCGGCAGGGTCAGCCGCTGCCGCCCGCTCCGCACAACGCCGACGTGTACACCCTGGAGCAGTACCGGCTGCGGTACTCGCTGTTCCGCACCGACCCCGACCTCCAGCGGCTGCACGCGAGCGTCCCGTGGGTCGTCACCACCGACGACCACGAAGTCGTCAACAACTACGCCGACGACAAGGACGAGTACGGCACGCCGTCCGGGGACGTGCTGCGCCGCCGCGCCGTCGCCTACCGCGCGTTCTACGAGAACCTGCCGCTGCGCTCCACCACCCGGCCGCACGGCCCCGACCTGCCGCTGTACCGGCGGCTGCGGTGGGGGAGCCTCGCCGACGTGGACGTCCTCGACACCCGGCAGTACCGCGACTTCTACCCGGCGGGCGCCGTCATCGACAACGCCCCCGAACGGCTCGACCCCAAGCGCACCATCCTGGGGTCACGCCAGGAGAAGTGGCTGTACGACGGCTTCCGCCGCTCCGACGCCACCTGGAACGTTCTCGCGCAGGGCGTCGTCATGGCGGCGATCGACCGGGACACCGGGCCCGGCGAGCTGTACAGCAACGACCAGTGGGACGGGTTCCCCGCCAACCGCGACCGGCTGTACGCGGCGATGCGCCGGTACGACATCGCCAACCCGGTCGTGCTCACCGGCGACGTCCACCACCACATCGCCATCGAGCACAAGGCCGACTGGAAGGACCCCGACTCGGCCACCATCGCCACCGAACTGGTCGGCACGTCCATCGGCTCGGACGGCGACGGCGCCGAGACCGACTCCTACGGGCCGCTGTGGCTGGCCAACAAGCACGTCAAGCTCTACAACGCCCGCCGCGGCTACCTGAGCTGCACGATGACGCCCGAGCGGCTCACGTCCGAGTTCAGGACGCTGCCGTACGTCACCCGTCCCGGCGCCCCGGTCAACACCCTGGCGCGTTTCGTGACCGAGGCCGGACGCCCCGGCCTGATCCGCGAGGTGTGAGCATGAACGACCACAGCACCCCCGCCGTCGGCCGCCGCGCCGCCCTCGGCCTCGGCCTGGCCGTCCCCGTCGTCGGCGCGACCGCCCTGCCCGCGCGCGCCGCCGACCTGCGCGGCCCGCGTCCCGTGCGCGGCCTGAAGGCGGCCGGCGAGATCGGGCGCGTCAAGCTGACCTGGGACGACCGGCCGTACACGCCGCTGGTGGACCACTACGCCGTGTACGCCTCGCGCACACCGGACTTCTCGACCGGCCCCGAGACCCTGCTCGGCAAGACCGTCTACACCTCGTTCAAGCACGACCGGCTCGGCGGCGCCGCCCAGGAGTGGCACTACCGGGTCGTCGTGGTGGACGCGGCGGGGGACCGGAGCCGCCCGTCCGCCCTGGTCACCGGCCGCAGCAAGGAGTCCGTGGCGATCTCCGGGCGCCCGGTGGCGACCGTCGGCACCTTCGACCACAGGAGCCTGGAGATGGCGCTGGCCCCGGCGGGCTACGCGCAGATCCCCCGGCGCTTCCCGAACGGGGCCGACTACCTCCACGGCACCCACCAGCCCGCCACCGACTGGCCGTACATCCACCCGGGGCCGTCGGACAACTGGGGTGGCCGCAAGCCCTACCGCTACACCTTCCGCTTCGACCTGGAGTCCCTGCCCGCCGGGGAGCTGTGGCTGTCGATCTGGCTGGTCGACACCCACGCGTCGCTGGCCGGGGAGATCGAGCTGGCCCTGAACGACACCGGCCTCGGCAAGGTCAGGCTGGAGAACGGCGGCACCCGGGGCTCCCTGGAGGGCGACGCCACCGTGCCGGGCACGGCCCTCAAGCCCTCCTACGTCGAACTGGCCCTGCCGCGCCCGGCCCTGGTCGCCGGGCGGAACGTGCTGACGATCGACAAGAACGTCGGCTCCTGGCACGTCTACGACGCCCTGGGGGTCTTCGAGCGCCGCTGACCCCGACGCGGGAGCGGGCGCGTGTCAGGCGGTCGCGCGCCCGCTGTCCCGCGGGGCGAGCGCCGCCCGCACGAACCCGCCGATCTCGGCGATGGCCGCCCGCGACTCCGGCAGCAACGGCCCGAAGAGCTGGAACACGTGCACCTGCCGGTCCCACACCTGGAACGTGCAGGGCACCCCGGCCCGCGCCAGCCGCCGGGCCATCGCCTCGGCGTCGCAGTACAGCACCTCGGTGGAGCCCGCCGTCAGCAGCACCGGCGGCAGCCCCGCCAGGTCCGCCAGGCTCGCCCGCACCGGCGACACCTCCGGGTCGGCGGGGTCCAGCCCGGCGCAGATGCCCTCGACCAGCCGTTCCATGATCGGCATGGCGCCGGAGGGGTCCAGCCGCGCGTTGGCGTGCGCGAGCTTGGCGGTCAGGTCCAGGTCCAGCGCGGGGGACAGGGCCACCAGCGCGGCGGGCGCGGGCAGGCCCTCCCGCAGCGCCCGCAGCGCGGTCGCGAACGTCAGGTGGCCGCCCGCCGAGTCACCCATGATCACGATGTCCCGCGCGGCGGTGCCGTTGGCCAGCAGCCACCGGTAGGCCGCCAGGCAGTCCTCGACCTCCTCGGTGAACCGGACCACGGGGATCATCCGGTAGTCCACCGACAGCGCCGGGGCCCCGCAGGCCGCCGAGATCCGCGCCACCAGCGGGCGGTGGGTGTTGAGCCCGCAGCAGATCCAGGCCCCGCCATGCAGGTAGAGGATGACCGGGCGCCGCTCGCGGCCGACGCCGGGGCCGTGCACCCACTCCGCCTGGAAGCCCTCGAACGCGACGGGCTCGGTACGGGTGCCCCGGGGCGGGCGCCAGCGGGTGGCCAGGCGGTCGTACCGGGCGGTGCGCGCCAGCAGCGCGGGCCCGAACGGGACGGCCGCGGCCCGCGCCAGGTACGGCCGGATCAGCGCCCGCGTGGTCACCGCGACGGCCCGGGAGCGCAGGCTCGCCGACCCGCGCCGGTCGATCACCAGGGTCGTGGGCTCGGCGTCCATCCGGCGTCCTCCTCCGGGGCGGTGCGGGGTAAGCACATGCTGACATCGAGGCGGAGGCCAGGAAAGCGTGGTCTCGGTCACATTGCCGTATCCGCGAGCAGTGACTCGTGACAACGCTCGCAGATGCCCATTAATTCGCCCATTGAGGATCGAATCTGCGAGTGCTAGCTTGGCGCCCGTGACGACCTTCCGGATCAGCGAGTCCGCCGCTCTCCTGGGCGTCAGCGCCGACACGGTGCGCCGCTGGGTGGACTCCGGCCGGCTGCCCGCCACCCGGGACGCGCACGGCCGCCGCCGCGTCGCGGGCGCCGACCTGGCCCGCTTCCTGCGCGACCAGGCGCGCCGCCAGGAGCCCGAGCCGGGCGTACGGGTCTCCTCGGCCCGCAACCGGCTGCGCGGCATCGTCACCGAGGTGGTCCGCGACACCGTGATGGCCCAGGTGGAGATCCAGGCCGGGCCGTTCCGGGTGGTGTCGCTGATGAGCCGGGAGGCCGCCGACGACCTGGGCCTGGCGGTCGGGGTCGTCGCCGAGGCCGTCGTGAAGTCCACCAACGTCGTCGTCGAGCTGCCCGACCAGGGCTGACCCGCGGCCCGAGACAGGAGACCCGTTGATCAGGCACCTCACCGCCGTCGTCGCCGCAGCCGCCCTCCTGCCGGCCGCCGTCGCCGGGTGCGGCGGCTCCGGGGGCGCCTCGTCCCGGACCCTGACGGTCCTCGCGGCGGCGTCCCTGACCGAGGCGTTCACCGGGCTCGGCGAGGCGTTCGAGAGGTCCCACGCGGGCGTGGACGTGCGGTTCTCCTTCGGCGGGAGCTCCACGCTGGCCCGGCAGATCACCGAGGGCGCGCCCGCCGACGTGTTCGCCGCCGCCAGCCCGGCGACGATGCGCCCCGTCGCCGACGCGCGGCTGACCTCCGGGGCCCCGCGCACGTTCGCCCGCAACCGGCTGGTCATCGCCGTGCCGCCGGGCAACCCCGGCCGGGTGCGGACCCTGCGCGACCTGGCCCGGCGCGGGCTCAAGGTGGTGCTGTGCGCCCCGCAGGTGCCGTGCGGGGCCGCCGCCCGCACGGCGCTGGACGTCGCGGGCGCCAAGGTCACCCCGGTCTCGCAGGAGCAGGACGTCAAGGCCGTCCTCACCAAGGTCCGGATGGGCGAGGCCGACGCGGGCCTGGTCTACCGCACCGACGTACGGGCCGCCGGGGCCCGGGTCGAGGGCGTGGAGTTCCCCGAGTCGGCGCGGGCGGTCAACGACTACCCCGTCGCCGCGCTCACCGGCGCCCCGCAGCCGGAGCCGGCCCGCGCGTTCGTCGCGCTGGTGCTGTCGGCCGAGGGCCGGGCGGCGCTGACCCGGGCGGGGTTCGAGGTCCCGTGACCCGGCGGGGGGTGCCGTGGCCGCTGGCGCTGCCGGCGCTCCTCGGCCTCGCGTTCCTGGTGCTCCCGCTGGCCGGGCTGCTGGTCCGGACGCCCTGGTCGACGCTGGGCCCGCGGCTGGCCGAGCCGCGGGTGCTGGAGGCGCTGCGGCTGTCGCTGGTGACCTCCACCCTGGCGACGGGGCTGTGCCTGCTGCTGGGCGTCCCGCTGGCATGGGTGCTGGCCCGGAGCGGGTTCCCCGGGCGCGGGGTGGTGCGGGCCCTGGTGACGGTGCCGCTGGTGCTGCCCCCGGTCGTGGGCGGCGTGGCGTTGCTGCTGGTCCTGGGCCGCCGTGGGATCGTCGGGCAATGGCTCGACGCATCCTTGGGCATCACTTTGCCGTTCACCACCACGGGGGTCGTGCTGGCCGAGGCGTTCGTGGCGATGCCGTTCCTCGTGATCAGCGTGGAGGGCGCGCTGCGCGGCGCCGACCCCCGCTACGAGGAGGCCGCCGCCACGCTCGGGGCCTCGCGGTGGACGGTGTTCCGCCGGATCACCCTCCCGATGGTCGCGCCGGGCGTCGCGGCGGGGGCGATCCTGTGCTGGGCGCGGGCGCTGGGCGAGTTCGGGGCGACGATCACCTTCGCGGGCAACTTCCCCGGCCGCACCCAGACGATGCCGCTGGCGGTCTACCTGGCGCTGGAGACCGACCCGGAGGCCGCGATCGTGCTCAGCCTGGTGCTGCTCACCGTCTCCGTCGTCATCCTGGCGGCGCTGCGGGACCGGTGGGTGAGCGGGCCGTGAGCCTGGACGCCCGCCTGGTGGTCCGCCGCCGCGACTTCCTGCTGGACCTGGCGCTCCGCGCCGAGCCGGGCGAGGTCGTGGCGCTGCTCGGCCCCAACGGGGCGGGCAAGACCACGGCGCTGCGGGCGCTGGCGGGCCTGCTGCCCCTCGACGAGGGCCACATCCGCCTGGACGGCGAGCCGGTCCATCGGCTCCCGCCGGAACGCCGCCCCGTCGGCGTGGTCTTCCAGGACTACCTGCTCTTCCCCCACCTGTCGGCGCTGGAGAACGTCGCGTTCGGGCCGCGCAGCCGGGGCGTGCCCCGGCGGGCCGCCCGGGAGCACGCCGCCGCCTGGCTGCGGCGGGTCGGTCTCGGCGAGCACCTCGCGAGGAGGCCCCGGGCGCTGTCGGGCGGGCAGGCCCAGCGGGTCGCCCTCGCCCGCGCGCTGGCCGTGGAGCCCCGGCTGCTCCTGCTGGACGAGCCGCTGGCCGCCCTCGACGCCCACACCCGGCCGGAGGTCCGCTCCGCGCTGCGCCGTCACCTGGCCGACTTCGCCGGCGCGGCGATCCTGGTCACGCACGACGCGCTGGACGCCATGGTGCTCGCCGACCGGCTGGTCGTGGTGGAGCGGGGCCGCCTGGTGCAGGAGGGGCCGCCCGCCGAGGTCGCCCGGCGGCCCCGCACCGGTTACGTCGCCCGCCTCGTCGGGCTGAACCTGCACCGGGGCCGCGCCGACGGCCACACCGTCGCCCTGCACGGCACCGATGTGCGGTTCGACACCACCGAGGCCATGGACGGCGAGGTGTTCGTGGCGTTCGCGCCCTCCGCCGTGGCGCTGTACCGGGACCGGCCGGAGGGCAGCCCCCGCAACCGCTGGCGGGCCCGCGTCCAGAGCGTCGAACGCCACGGGGACCGGGTCAGGGTCGGGCTGGGCGGCCCGCTGGAGGCCGCCGCCGACGTCACGCCGGGCGCGGTCGCCGAACTGCGGCTGACCGAGGGCGCGGAGGTCTGGGCCGCCGTCAAGGCCGCCGAGACCCACGCGTACCGTGCCTGAAATCACCCGGTCCGCCGGAGTACTCCGGCCCGTGAAGGGCACGCTCCAACGGGTGATATCTGTCACATAACCGCCAGCGGAGCGTAAAAACGGCCTGGATTGGTCCAGACCAAATGGAAAACATCCAGGGAATTGTTCATCATGCAAAGATCCTGCGAACAGCAAAAGGAGCTGCCCGTGTCCCAAGTACCCGGCCTCGATCAGGCCCCCACCAGTCACGATGAGCTGGTCGACTGGGTGCGCCAGATCGCCGAGCTCACCACGCCCGACCGGGTCGAGTGGTGCGACGGCTCGGACGAGGAATGGCGCCGGCTCACCGACCTCCTCGTCGAGCAGGGCACCTTCAAGCGCCTGGATCCCGTCAAACGGCCCAACAGCTTCTACGCGGCGTCCGATCCGACCGACGTGGCCCGCGTGGAGGACCGGACATACATCTGCTCCGAGAAGGAGGAGGACGCCGGGCCCACCAACAACTGGATCGCCCCGGCGGAGATGCGGGCCACCTTCGGCGAGCTGTTCAAGGGCTCCATGAAGGGCCGGACCATGTACGTGGTCCCGTTCTGCATGGGACCGCTGGGCGGCAGCATCTCCCAGCTGGGCGTCGAGATCACCGACTCGCCCTACGTGGCGGTGTCGATGCGGATCATGACCCGGATGGGGGCGCCGGCGCTGCGCCTCATCGAGGAGCGGGGCTCGTACGTCAAGTGCGTGCACTCGGTGGGCGCCCCGCTCGAACCGGGCCAGGCCGACGTGCCGTGGCCGTGCAGCTCCACCAAGTACATCTCGCACTTCCCCGAGACCCGGGAGATCTGGTCCTACGGCTCCGGGTACGGCGGCAACGCGCTGCTCGGCAAGAAGTGCTACGCGCTGCGGATCGCCTCGACCATGGCCCGTGACGAGGGCTGGCTGGCCGAGCACATGCTGATCCTCAAGCTGACGCCGCCCACCGGCGAGACCCGCTACGTGGCGGCGGCCTTCCCGTCGGCGTGCGGCAAGACCAACCTGGCCATGCTCCAGCCCACCATCCCGGGCTGGAAGGTCGAGACCATCGGCGACGACATCGCCTGGATGCGGTTCGGCGAGGACGGCCGGCTCTACGCCATCAACCCGGAGGCCGGGTTCTTCGGCGTCGCGCCGGGCACCGGCGAGACCACCAACGCCAACGCGATCAAGACGCTGTGGGGCAACAGCATCTTCACCAACGTCGCGCTGACCGACGACGGCGACGTGTGGTGGGAGGGGCTCACCGACGAGCCGCCCGCGCACCTCACCGACTGGAAGGGCAACGACTGGACGCCCGAGTCCGGCACGCCCGCCGCGCACCCGAACGCCCGCTTCACCACCCCGGCCGGGCAGTGCCCGACCATCGCGCCGGAGTGGGAGGACCCCAGGGGCGTGCCGATCTCGGCGATCCTGTTCGGCGGCCGGCGCGCCACCGCCGTGCCGCTGGTCACCGAGTCGTTCGACTGGCAGCAGGGGGTGTTCCTGGGCGCCAACGTGGCCTCGGAGAAGACCGCCGCCGCCGAGGGCACCGTGGGCGAGCTGCGCCGCGACCCGTTCGCGATGCTGCCGTTCTGCGGCTACAACATGGGCGACTACTTCGCCCACTGGATCAAGATCGGCAAGAGCGCCGACCCGGAGAAGCTGCCCCGGATCTACTACGTCAACTGGTTCCGCAAGGACGCCGACGGCGCCTTCCTGTGGCCGGGCTTCGGCGAGAACAGCCGGGTCCTCAAGTGGATCGTCGAGCGGCTCAACGGCAAGGCCGACGCCGCCAAGACCCCGATCGGGCACGTCCCGACCCGGGAGGCCCTGGACACCGAGGGCCTGGACATCGACGAGGCCGCCCTGGAGACCCTGCTGTCGGTCGACACCGAGGTCTGGAAGCAGGAGGCCGCGCTGGTCCCCGACCACTTCAACACCTTCGGCGACCACCTGCCGAAGGAGCTGTGGGACGAGTACAACGCCCTGGTGAACCGCCTGGGCTGACGGGCCGCCGCACCACCGGGGG
>DATADI010000318.1:0-10052 GCA_036258615.1 Thermomonospora sp.
CGCAGCGACCGGCCCGCCAGCGGCCCCTCGCACACCCGCGCGCCCTGCCCGTCGACGTCGCTGACCTCCCACGTCTCGGCCACCCGCCCCGCCGGCAACCCCGGCCGGCCCAGCCGCTCGGCGATCGCCCGCCCGCCGAACACATGTCCCATCACCGGTGTGGTCAGCCGCAGCGGATACCACTCCATCGCACCGCCCCCCTTAGAGGATCGGCGTGCCGCCGGTCACCGGGATCCGCGCCCCCGACACGTAACTGGCCTCGTCGGAGGCCAGCATCACGTACACCGGGGCCAGCTCCGCCGGCTGCCCCGCGCGCCCCAGCGGCGTCTCCGACCCGAACGAGGCCACCTGCTCCGGCGGCATCGTCGCCGGGATCAGCGGCGTCCAGACCGGCCCCGGCGCCACGCTGTTGACCCGGATGCCCCGCGGCCCCACCAGCTGCGCCAGCGCCCCAGCGAAGTTGGCGATCGCCGCCTTCGTGCAGTCGTACGGCAGCAGCTTCGGCGGCGGCATGTCGGAGTTGACCGACGTCGAGGCGATGATCGAACCACCCGGCTTCATGTGCGGCAGCGCCGCCTTGCACAGATGGAACAACGCCGAGACGTTCACCGCGAACGTGTAGTCCCACTCCTCGTCGGGGATCTCCTCCAGCGAGTCCCGCGTCATCTGGTACGCCGCGTTGCTCACCAGCACGTCGATCCGCCCGAACTCCTCCAGCGCCCGGCCCACCACCTGACGGCAGTGCGCCGGGTCGGCCAGGTCCCCGCGCACCAGCACCGCCCGGCGCCCGGCCTCCTGCACCCACCGGGCGGTGTCACGGGCGTCCTCGTCCTCGTTCAGGTACGCCACCAGCACGTCGGCGCCCTCCCGCGCGAACGCGATCGCCACCGCCCGGCCGATCCCGCTGTCCCCACCGGTGATCACCGTCGCCTTGCCCGCCAGACGCCCCGACC
This sequence comes from Thermomonospora sp., assembly GCA_036258615.1. Classification (GTDB taxonomy): domain Bacteria; phylum Actinomycetota; class Actinomycetes; order Streptosporangiales; family Streptosporangiaceae; genus Thermomonospora. Next base: position 954 of record DATADI010000318.1, read on the forward strand.
CCCGGTAACCGTCCTCCCCACAGTCCGGCCGGGGCCGCATCACCGACTGCACACCGGGCGGCTGCTGCTGTTGCGGCGGCTGGTTCATCCCGACACCCCCTCGCGACGGGTCCACTCCCCGGCCCCCTACCCACCGATCCCACCCCCACGGCCCACCCCGCCCACCTGGCCGAGAGTTTCCCTCCCCCTGACGCCCCCCAGACACCGCCTCGGATGTCACAGACGGCACCGCTGTCTCGTCTCGGGTCACAGAACCCACTGCGACCAGGAAGGGGAGGCCATGCCGGTGTTCGTGGCCCAGCAGACCGGGACCCCGGGGCGGCCGGTGCCGCCGCTCATCACCCGCGGCCACCACAGGCGGGACGCGGCCCCGGCCGCCGCGCCCCCGACGATGACGGCGCAGCGCCGCCCCCCACGGCGGCGGCGCTGCCGGGAAGGGCTCGCGTGAGCCGCGCCGAGCAGTTCCAGGAACTGCGGCCCCTGCTGTTCTCCATCGCCTACCGGATCCTGGGCAGCGTCGGTGACGCCGAGGACGCCGTCCAGGAGACCTGGCTGCGCTACGACACCACCCCGACACACCCCGCCTCCGCCAAGGCGTTCCTGACGGCCGTGGTGACCCGCATCTCCATCGACGTGCTGCGCTCGGCCCGCGTCCGCCGCGAGGAGTACCTCGGCCCCTGGTTCCCCGAACCGCTGCTGGCCGACCCCTACCAGGACCCCGAACGGTCCGCCGAACTCGCCGACTCGGTGTCCATGGCCGCCCTGCTCCTGCTCGAACGCCTCAGCCCCCTCGAACGCGCGGTGTTCGTCCTGCGGGAGGTGTTCGCGTTCGGCTTCCCGGAGATCGCCGCGGCCGTCGGCCGCTCCCCGGCCGCCTGCCGCCAGCTCGCGGTCCGGGCACGCCGCCACATGGACGCCGGACGCCCCCGCTTCGACGCCGACCGCCGCGAACGCCGGGAACTCGCCGAACGGTTCTTCGACGCCTTCCGCCGCGGCGACGTCGACGCCCTGCGCGACCTGCTGGCCGCCGACGTCCACATGACCGGCGACGGCGGCGGCAAGGCCCCCCAGTGGAGACCCGCCACCGGCGCCCCCAACGTGGCCCGCATGCTCGCCGCGCTCGTCACCGCCTTCGCCCGCATCGGCGGCGTCGTGCAACCCCACCAGGTCAACGGCCAGCCCGGCGCCATCTTCCGCGACCGCGACGGCAGGATCCTCAACGCCTGGGCCCTGGACATCCTCGACGGACGGATCCAGACGATCCGCACGGTCATCAACCCCGACAAACTCGGCCACCTCGGCCCCGTCGCCGACGTCCGCGCCGCCCTGCGCGAAGCCCACCACACCCGCCACACCCGCCACACCCACCGCACCCACCACGACACCACGGCACCGCACGAAGGGACCCACCCATGAACGAGCACACCCACCCCACGGTCGCGCTGATCACCGGGGCCAACAAGGGCATCGGCCGCGCGACCGCCGAGCACCTGGCCGCCCTGGGCATGACCGTCCTCATCGGCGCCCGGAACCCCCGCCGCGGCCAGGAGACCGCCGCCGCCATCCACGCCGCCGGAGGCGACGCCCACGCCCTCACCCTCGACGTCACCGACCCGGCCACCATCCACCGGGCCGCCGCGCACGTCCACGACCGCTTCGGCCACCTCGACATCCTGGTCAACAACGCCGGCATCACCGGATCCGGGCAGGTCTCACCCGCCGACGCCCACGACCAGATCCCCAGCACCGTCGACCTGGACATGGTCCGGGCGGTGTTCGAGACCAACGTCCTCGGAGTGATCGCCGTGACCAACGCCCTGCTCCCGCTGCTGCGCCGCTCCCCGGCACCGCGCATCGTCAACGTCAGCAGCGCCGCCGGATCACTCACCCTCGCCGCCGACCCCGACGGCCCCCTGCACCGCCTGCCCACCTCGGCCGCCTACACGCCCTCCAAGACCGCCCTGAACTCGCTCACCGTTCAGTACGCCAACGAACTGCGCAAGGACGGCATCCTCGTCAACGCCGCCGACCCCGGCTACGTCGCCACCGACATCAACGACCACAACGGCCACCTCACCCCCGCCCAGGGCGCCGCCGTCATCGTACGGCTGGCCACCCTCGGCGCCGACGGCCCCACCGGAGGGTTCTTCAACGAACACGGCCCGGTGCCCTGGTGAACCCCCGACGGTGCCCGTGGCACTGTGGTAGACGATCGCGACGTTCACGGGGTCCGTGATCGGTGCCCTTTCCCTCGCGGATCCCGCCGGTACGACGACACAGCCCACGCGATGTCGGGCGAGGGCCGACCTCACATTCCGATGCGGTGCCTCGTCGGACCCGGTGGCGGAGGAACGACCAAGGGGGAGCCGGCGAACACCATGACCCACCCGATGGGGCCCGACCCGGGCCTGGACGCGATCATGAGCGAGCGGCGACAGCTGATCAACCTCGCCTACCGGCTGCTGGGGTCGCTGGCCGACGCCGAGGACGTCGTCCAGGAGACCTACGCCCGCTGGTACGCCCTGACACCACACCAACAAGAGGAGATCGAGTCGGTCGGCGCCTGGCTGACCAAGGTCGCCGGCCGCATCTGCCTGGACCTGCTCGGCTCCGCACGCGCCCGCCGCGAACGCTACGTGGGGGAGTGGATCCCCGAACCCCTGCCCGACCGCACCGAGTGGATCAGCGGCGGCCGGGCCGGGGGCGTGGCGGCCGACCCGGCCGACCGGGTCACCCTGGACGAGTCGGTCAGCATGGCCTTCCTCGTCGTCCTGGAATCCATGACCCCCGCCGAGCGTGTGGCGTTCATCCTGCACGACGTGTTCCGCTTCCCGTTCGCCGAGGTCGCCGACATCGTGGGCCGCACCCCGGCCGCCTGCCGCCAGCTGGCGTCCTCGGCGCGCCGCCGCGTCCGCGCCTCACAAGCCCTCACGCCTCCACCGCCCCGCCAGGCCGCCATCGTCAAGGACTTCAAACAGGCATGGGAAGCGCGGGACATCCACGCCCTCATCGGGCTCCTGGACCCCGACGCCACCGCGACCGGCGACGGCGGCGGACTCGTCACCGCCGAACCCCGCCCCGTCCAGGGCGCCGAGCAGGTCGCGCGTTTCCTCACCGACCGGGCCGGTGCGCTGTCCGACGTGACGATCCTGGAATGCACGGTCAACGGCCGGCCCGGCCTGGCCGCCCGGCGCCACGGCGTCACCGTGGTGGTGCTCGCGTTCGACATCACCGGCGACCGCATCAAGCACATCTGGGCGATCCTCAACCCCCACAAGCTCCGGCCCTGGACCACCGGCTGACCCCCGAACCCGGCCCGGCCCGCGGTCCGGGCGGGGCCGGGCGGGTGCCGACGATCAGGCCGACAGGCCCGCCGGCATGCCGGGCTCGTAGGAACCTCCCTTGGTGCGGGCGATGACGGCGAGCCGGTTGGCCGCGTTGATCATGCCGACCAGGTAGACCAGCGCGACCGCCTGGTCCTCGTCGTAGTGCTCGCGCACCAGCGCCCACGTCTCCTCCGACACGCCGCGGTGGGCGTCGGCGAGCCGGGTGCCCTCCTCGGCGAGCGCCAGCGCGGCCCGCTCGGCGTCGGTGAACACCGTCGACTCCCGCCAGGCGGCCACCAGGTGAAGCCGCACCGCGCTCTCCCCGGCCGCCGCAGCGTCCTTGCTGTGGAGGTCGACACAGAAACCGCAGCCGTTGATCTGGCTGACGCGCAGCATCACCAGCTCCTGCGTCGCCCTCGGCAGCGGCGACCGCTGGATCAGCAGGCTGACGCCGGCGAACCGCCTGCCGAGCCTGGCGCCCAGCTCGTTGGCCATCAGGTCGATACGGGAATCCATCATTTCGTCCTCTGCTCCCCTGGGTGGGCGCGCCGCGCAGGTCGTCTCGCGCGGCGCCCTGACGACCACGAGATGCCGACGGCCCGGCACCTGTGACGACCACGGACCTGTGACGTGCGCCACCGCCCGAGGACGTCACACCGCGGTGGTGAGCGGCATCTGGTGCATGTGGCACGGTCGAGGACGAACGGACAGGAGCCGGTGATGAGCCAACCCAGCGACCCGACGACGCACACGGACCCCGCCACCGAGGCGTTCGTCACCCACCGCAACCTGCTGTTCACCGTCGCCTACGAGATGCTCGGCTCGGCCGCCGACGCCGAGGACGTCCTGCAGGAGACCTGGCTGCGGTGGGCCGACGTCGACCACGCCACGGTCCGGGACCGGCGCGCCTACCTGGTCCGCATCACCACCCGCCAGGCCCTCATGCGGCTGCGCACCCTGCGCCGCCGCAGGGAGTCCTACGTCGGCCCCTGGCTGCCCGAACCGCTGCTGACCACCCCCGACGTCGCCGAGGACGTCGAACTGGCCGACAGCGTCTCCATGGCGATGCTCCTGGTGCTGGAGACGCTCACCCCCACCGAACGGGCGGTGTTCGTGCTGCGCGAGGTGTTCGACCTCGACCACCACGAGATCGCCGAGGCCGTCGGCAAGACCCAGGCCGCCGTCCGCCAGATCGCCCACCGCGCCCGCGCCCACGTCGCCTCCCGCCGCCCCCGCGGCGTCGTCACCGCGGCCCAGACCCACGACGCGCTCCAGGCGTTCCACCAGGCCGTCCACACCGGCGACCTGCGGCGCCTGCTCGACATCCTCGCCCCCGACATCGTCCTGCTGACCGACGGCGGCGGCGTCGTCCGGGCCGCGCAGCGACCCGTCGTGGGAGCCGCCGCCGTCGCCGACGCGCTGCGCAGGATCCCCGGCACGGCCTCGCTGCGGCTCGCGCCGGTCAACGGCTCCCCGGCGCTCGTCGTCCGGCTCGACGGCGCGATCGACACCGTCCTGGCGGTACGCGTCGACGACGGCCTCATCACCGGGCTCTACGCCGTCCGCAACCCCCACAAGCTGTCCCGCCTGGAACGGGCCACCACCCTGCGCCACTGACCGCACACCCGCCGGAACGGCGCGGGAGCGCGGGTCAGGCGGCCGGTGCGAGGAGCTGGCTGACGACCCACAGATGGCCGAAGGGATCCTCGACGCGGCCCTGCCGCCTGCCGTACGGGCGGTCCTCGATGGGCACCACGACCCGGCCGCCGCCCGCGACCATCGCCGCACCCACCGCGCGGGCGTCGTCGACGTTCAGCGTCAGCAGCAGCGGAGAGCCGCCCAAGGAACCCGGCGCGTACAGGCGGTAGCCGTCGTGGGCCTGCGCCAGGGAGAACGTGGACTCACCCACGGTCAGCTCGGCATGGACGACGTGCCCGGACGGATCGGCGTGACGGGGACCCCTGCGGGCACCCAGGCAGGAGACGTAGTAGGCGATGGCCTCATCGACGTCGGCAACGATGAGGCGCGCCTGAATGTTCGGTGTCATGCACACCATCGTGAGAGCCGGCCCACCGGGCGGTCTTGAACATCTGGGAAGCGACCCGCACCCTCACCCGGACGCCCCCTCACCGGCCCGTACGGCCGGGCCCTCGGCGCGCAGCCACTCGGTGGGCGTGCACCCGGCCATGGCCCGCCACTCCCGCGTCAGATGCGCCTGGTCGGCGAACCCCGACGCGGCGGCCACCTCCGCCAGACCGGCCGCTCCCGCGCGGGCGGCGGCCACCAGCCGACCCCGGGCACCCTCGAACCGCACCAGCCGCTGGTACTCCTTCGGGGTCACCCCGAACTCCCCGCGCACCACGCTGCTGAGGTGGCGACGGGAACACCCCAGCAGCCGGGCCGCCTCCTGCACCCGGCCGGTCCTGGACAAGGCCGCCAGCACGGCCCCCAGCTCGGGCCGTCCGGCGCGCTCCCCGTGCCGGGCCAGGCCGCCGAGCAGGGCCCGCTCGACCACCGCGCGACGCTGCGGCCAGGTCCGGCAGGCTGCCAGGCGCTCCGGCAGGTCCGCCATCGCCGGGACCACGTCGGCCAGCTCGGCGACCTGCCCGGCCAGCTCCGAGGCCGGCAGCCCCAGCAGCACCCGGGTGCCCAGCGGGCTGAGCGTCAGCCACACGCCGCGCGTGCAGCCCTCCTGCCTCAGCTCCGCCGCACCCAGGTGCAGCCCGGCCACCACCGCCGGCGACCGCCGCCGCGAACCCGGCCGCCCGACCCACGCGATCTCCAGCGGGTCCTGCTCGGCGATCGTGATGGTCACCGTGGACGAGGGAAGTCCCCGGTGCACGCCGACCGGGCCGGGCCCCAGATCGTAGGCGCCCAGCGTCCCGACGAACGGCACCCCCACGGCCGACGGCTGATCAGCGGGCACGATGCTCACCCCGCCACCGTACGCCCGGCCGCCCCCACCGCCGCCGGGTGTTCCCGTGGGACCATGACACGGCGCGAAACGGTTGCCGCATCCGGTGCCGGACCGGTTGAATCGGACCACGCGGGAACTGCGCCGGGCACGGCAGGACGAGCACCCGGATTCACGTCCGTGATCAGCGACGGCGACGGATCCGTCCGACGAGGCGCCGGCCGCCCATCCCGCCCAGGCCACGACCCCCGGCCCCCGGCCCGGCCGGTCCGGCCGCCGGGTCAGGCCCCCGGACCGTCCACCAGGTAGGGGGTCAGCGCCGCCCGCACACCTTCGGGCATCTCCTTCTTGCGCTTGGTCGCCGGGTCGATGAACACGTGCCGGACCTCCCCGTCGGCGATGAGCCGCTCACCCACCCGGAACTCCGGCCGCACCACCAGGCTCGTGGTGCCCAGCCGCGTCACCGGCGTGGAGATGTCCACCAGGTCGTCGAACCGGGCGCCCTCACGGAACCGGATCCGCGCCTCGGCCACCACCAGGTCGTGACCCCCCTCGACCGTCTCGTCCCACGGGCCGATCGCCTCACGCCAGAACTCCGTCAACGCCACGTCGTAGTAGAAGAGATAGTGGCCGTTGAACACCACGTTCTGCTGGTCGCACTCGCTGTAGCGCACCCGGAGGCGGTGCGTGAAGATCTTGTGACCCATGCCCCCATCCAAGCCCATCCCGCTCACTCCCGTGCCCCCGGGAACGCCGACCCCTCGGGAAGGACCGGCAGCGGGCCGGTCTGGTCCGGCGGCTCCAGGCCCGGCGGGACCGGGGGAGTGCCGAAGGACCCCGACAACGCCAGCGCCGCCTCGCTGACCGTCCGCTGCGGCCCCGACGAGGTCGGCGACGGCCACAACTGCACCAGGTAGTGCTCCACACCCTGCAACTCCCGCAGCGCCGCCTGGAACTGCGCGCTGAACCCGTCGCGGAACCGGTCCAGCAGCTCGTCGTACAGGCGGGCGATCGCCGCGCGGTGCTGCGCGCGCACCCGCATCCGGTACCGGCCGACCCCGCCCAGCAGCCGCACCCCGTGCACCACCGGCTCACCGGTCGCGGTGCTCACCGCCACCGCCCCCCGCAGGTACATCTCCTCCACGGCCTCCTGCTCCCACGTGCCGCGGCCCGCGGGCGGCTCACCGTCCCACTCCTCCAGCAGCACCGTCACCTCGACGTCGTCCTGCAGGCTGCCGATCCACATCTGGTCGTAGCCGACGGTCAGCAGCGCACCGCCCTGCGGCGGCGACGGAGCCTGGATGCCGGTGGGATCGGCGCCCCGGTCGTGCACGCGGAAGGCCGCCTTGTCGGGATGCAGCCGGACCCCCAGCCGCAGCAGCCTCCGGCTCACCCGCAACCTCCCCAAACCACCACCAGACCGGCGGGACAAATCCTGCACCATCCCGGGGACACCAGGGGCGGTTCGGGCGGACGACCCCCGCCAGGAGTGTCGATCCCCGGTCGCGGCCAGGGCTCCGGCTAGGTTTCGGGCATGCCGGAACCGACAGCGGAGAGCGCCCCGGAGCACCCGGCCGGCCAGATGCCACCCTGGCTGCCCCGCGCGTTCACGCTCGCCGCCGTGACCGTGCTGGCGTTCCTGGCCGGGCTGTGGCTGCTGGCCCGCCTCAAGGGCCTGCTCGTCCTGCTGCTGCTGTCGCTGTTCCTGGCCCTGGCGATCGAACCGGCCGTCAACCGGCTCGCCGCGCGCGGCTGGCGGCGCGGACCGGCCACCGGCGCGGTGTTCCTGCTGCTCGCCGTGCTCGCCGCGCTGTTCTTCGGCGTGCTCGGCTCCCTGCTCGTCGGGCAGGCCAGCACCCTCCTGCACGGCATCCCCGGCTACGCCGACACCGTCATCCGCTGGATCAACGACACCTTCGGCACCCGCCTGTCCCAGGACACCCTGCTGGACCGGCTGCCCGGCCTCACCGACCAGCTGTCCCGCCACCTGTCCGAGGTCGCCGGGAACGTGTGGGGCATCGGCGCCACCGCCGCCGGGCTGCTCTTCCAGGGGCTGGGCGTCCTGCTGTTCACCTACTACCTGGCCGCCCAGGGCCCCCAGTTCCGCCGCGAGGTCTGCGCCCTGCTGCCCCCGCACCGCCAGCGCGACGTGCTGCGCGCCTGGGAGATCGCCATCGACAAGACCGGCGGGTACATCTACTCGCGGGCCCTGCTCGCCCTGGTCTCCGCGCTCGCCCACCTGGCCGCGCTGACCCTGCTGGACGTGCCGTCGGCGCTGGCGCTGGCCGTGTGGGTCGGCGCGGTCTCCCAGTTCATCCCCACCGTCGGCACCTACCTCGCCGGGGTCGTGCCGGTCCTGGTCGCCCTGGCCAAGGACCCCGTCACCGCCCTGTGGGTGCTGGCGTTCATCATCGCCTACCAGCAGTTCGAGAACTACATCCTGCAGCCGCGCATCACCGCCCGGACCCTGGCCATGCACCCGGCCGTCGCGTTCGGGCTCGTCCTGGCCGGCGCCGCCGTCCTCGGGCCGGTCGGCGCCGTGCTCGCCCTGCCGATCGGCGCCAGCCTCCAGGCGTTCCTGGGCGCCTACGTCCGCCGCTACGACGTCGAGGAACACCCCCTCACCCGGGTCAGCGCCCCCAGGCCGGCCGCGCTGCGGACCCGGCTGGCCCGCTGGTGGCGCCGTCCGCGCCGCTAGCCTCGCCGGGACGGCCGCCCACCCGCGTCACCGCCAGCGCCCCCGCACGGCACGCCGCCGCCAGCGCCGAAGGCTCGTCCGCGCCCTGGAGCACCGCCGCCAGGAACCCCGCGGCGAACGCGTCGCCGGCCCCCGTGGAGTCCACCACCCGCGCCGCGACC
>DATADI010000319.1:0-13207 GCA_036258615.1 Thermomonospora sp.
AGCTGGTGCTCGCGGAACAGGTCCGCGTGCAGGTACGGCAGCTCCACCGCGTCGCGGATCTGCTCGATCTGCGGGCCGAGGCCGCCGATCTCCTCGTAGGAGATGTCGGGGACCTCCTCCAGCACGAGCTCCTCGACCTCGGCCTTGTGGATCTTCTCGTAGGCGTAGCCGGAGCGGGGCTCCAGCATCAGCGAGTCGCCGGCCCGCAGCGGGACGCCCCGCAGCGGCTCGGCGAGCTTGATCACGCGCTCCTCGTCGGCGTGCGCGATCACCAGCGCCCGCTCGCCGTCGGCGAAGAGCTCCTTGAGCATGACGACCTCGCCCTGCTCCTCGAACTCCAGCGCCTCGACGACGTTGAGGGCCTCGTTGAGCATGACCTCCTGGCCGCGCTTCAACTCGCCCACGTCCACGGCCGGACTCACGTTCACCCGGAGCTTGCGCCCGCCGGTGAAGATATCGACCGTTCCATCCTCCCGTGCCTCGAGGAAGACGCCGAAGCCCGACGGTGGCTGCGCCAGCCGGTCGACCTCCTCCTTGAGCGCGATGATCTGCTCCCTGGCCTCCTTGAGCGTCGCGACAAGACGTTCGTTCTGCCCGGTCACGGCGGCCAGATTGGCCTGCGCCTCGTGGAGGCGGTCTTCCAGCACACGAACCTGACGCGGGGACTCCGCGAGCTTACGGCGCAGCACGGAGATCTCCTCCTCCAGGATGGAAACCTGCGTCTGGAGGTCACGCATCTCCATGTCGTGCTGCGCCCTGCGCGCCCCAGCATCGTCACGAGCGGCCACGCCCCGTCACCTCCTCAAGAAGAGAGCCGACGACCTACTCAGACCCTACCTATCCGGAGGGCTTCCGTAACCTGCCCTTGGGGTGCTCGTGTCGTGCGGGACCGATCATCCCGGGCATCTCACCACACGCCGCTCCCGAGAGCACATCCCGGAAATTACTGGAACGCACGGGGGTTCTGCCCGCATTCCCGGCTTTCGCCGCAAGGTTTTCGCATCTCAGCCCACGTTCGCCGATGGCCGAAAACCCTGACCGCTTTTGTGGAACCCCGGTAACGGGTTCACCGTCGGTAGCGGCCGGGCACGTGGTGTGATCTTGCGCACGCGCCGCGGCGGCTACCCGGCGTCGGGGACCGGGTGCGCGCCCTTGGCGGGCCGCCGCCGGCGGGCGGGCGGGGTGACGCCCTCGGCGAGCCGCCGCGCGGTCACCAGGAACCCGGTGTGCCCCACCATCCGGTGGTCGGGGCGCACCGCCAGCCCGTCCACGTGCCAGGACCGCAGCAGGGTCTCGAAGGCGTACGGCTCGGCGAAGGACCCGTGCTCGCGCAGCGCCTCCACCACCCGGGACATCTGCGTGGTGGTGGCGATGTAGGCGCACACCATCCCGCCGGGGACCAGGGCCTTGGCCACGGCCTCCAGGCACTCCCAGGGGGCGAGCATGTCGAGGACGACGCGGTCGACGTCGGTCTCGGCGAGCCGGTCCTCCAGGGAGCCGAGGGTCAGCCGCCAGGCCGGGTGCGGGCCGCCGAAGAACGTCTCGACGTTGCGGCGGGCGATGTCGGCGAAGTCCTCGCGCCGTTCGTAGGAGGAGACCAGGCCGTGCTCGCCGACGGCGCGCAGCAGGAAGCAGGTGAGCGCGCCCGACCCGGCCCCGGCCTCGACGACGCGGGCGCCGGGGAAGATGTCGGCCATCGCCACGATCTGCGCGGCGTCCTTCGGATAGACGACGGCGGCGCCGCGCGGCATGCGCAGGGCGAAGTCGGCCAGCAGGGGCCGGAACGCCAGGTACTCGGTGCCGCCGGTGGAGCGGAACACGCTGCCCTCGGGGCTGCCGATGATGTCGTCGTGGGGGACGGATCCCTTGTGGGAGTGGTACAGCCTGCCGGGCTGGAGGGTGATGGTGTTGACCCGGCCCTTGGGATCGGTGAGCTGAACCTGGTCGCCGGCGCGGAAGGGCCCGTGGGGGACGCGGCCCGCGGCCCGGACCGGTTCGGTCCCGGGGGTGGCGGCGGGGGCGCCGGTCGGCGTCGGTTCGGTCATGACCCCCAAGGCTAGCGGTGCCGGAACCCCGCCCGGACCGGGTCAGACCCCCGCGAACACGCGGTCGACGTCGCTGGCGGCCAGCACCCCGTACACCTCGCCGTCCGGTTCGACGAGCAGGTACTCCGAGGCGGGGGCGCGGCGCAGCGCGTCGATCAGGGCCTCGCCGGACAGGTCGGCGGGCAGGGTCAGCTCGGGGGCCAGGCCGCGGGAGACCTCGCCGATGCCCAGCCAGGGGCGGCGGTGCTCGGGCACCGCCCGGACCGCGCGCTCGCTGACCAGCCCGACCGGGCGGTGGTCGTGGTCGACGACCACCAGCGCCCCGGCGGCCTGCTCGCGGGCGCGGCGGACCGCCTCCGACAGCGGCAGGTCGGCGGTGACCAGGACGGCGCGGCGGGCCAGCCGCCGGGCCTGCAGGCCGGGGATGCGGGCGCGGACCCGTTCGGCGCGCAGCGAGTGGGTCGCGCCGACCCAGATGAACGAGGCCACCAGCGCCGACCACACCAGCGACAGCCACCCGACGCCGTCGCCCTCGGGGTAGGTGGCCAGGAACGCCCCGGCGACCAGGGTGAGGACGGCGACCCCGCGGCCCACCCAGGCGGCGACCACGGTGCCGGCGCCGCCGCGCCCGGTGACCTTCCACACGACGGCGCGGACCAGCCGCCCGCCGTCCAGCGGCAGGCCGGGCAGCAGGTTGAAGGCGCCCACCAGCAGGTTGGCGAACGTCAGCGCGGCCACCAGCAGCTCGCCCACCGGGGGCAGCGGCAGGGTGAGCTGGGCGAGCAGGCCCAGCCCGGCCAGCACGAGGTTGACCAGCGGCCCGGCGAAGGCGATGAGGAACTCCCGGCCGGGCGTCGGGGACTCCCGTTCGATCGCGGTCTCGCCGCCGAGGATGTGCAGGGTGACCGAGCGGACCGGCAGGCCGAACAGCCGGGCGGTCACCGCGTGGCTCAGCTCGTGCACGAACACCGAGCCGTACAGCAGCACGGCGTAGGCGAAGGCGACCAGGTGGCTGGCGGGCGGCGCGGCCACGTCCCGGACCTGGCTCTCGAACAGCACCGTGATCAGCAGCGCGACCAGGAACCAGCTGGGCGACACGTAGACGGGGATGCCGAACGGCCGGCCCACCCGCAGTCCCGGCCGCGCGGTCGGCTGCTGCGGATCTTCCCCGGCCCGGGGCGCGCTGTCTGCCACGTCCTCGATGCTACGGGCTGTGGTGCGGGATTTCGTCGGAGCCGTCGCCTACGCTGTCGGTCCATGACCACCGCCGCCCCCTCCCCCGCCGGCACCGGCCCGTCCCCGGCGGTGACCGGGGCGCTGTCGCCGTCGCGCGCGGGCGACTTCATGACCTGCCCGCTGCTGTACCGGTTCCGGGTGATCGACCAGCTCCCCGAGCGGCCCAGCCCGGCGGCGGTGCGCGGCACGCTGGTGCACGCGGTGCTGGAGCGGCTGTACGACCTGCCCGCGGGGAGCCGCACGGTGGCCGCGGCGCTCGACCTGCTGGGCCCGCAGTGGGAGCGGCTGCTGTCGGAGGAGCCGGAGCTGGGCACGCTGTTCGCCGACGCCGAGGGCGGCGAGGGCGACCCCGACGCCGACGAGGCGGCCTGGCTGGCGCGGGCCCGGGAGATGGTGGAGCGGTACTTCACCCTGGAGGACCCGCGGCGGCTGGAGCCCGCCGAGCGGGAGCTGTTCGTGGAGACGGTGCTGGAGTCCGGGCTGAAACTGCGCGGCTACATCGACCGGGTGGACGTCGCGCCGACCGGCGAGATCCGCATCGTGGACTACAAGACCGGCACCGCGCCGCGCGCCGACTTCGAGGCGCGGGCGCTGTTCCAGATGAAGTTCTACGCGCTGGTGATCTGGCGGCTGCGCGGCACGGTGCCGCGGATGCTGCAGCTGATGTACCTCGGCAACGGGGAGATCCTGCGGTACACGCCCGACGAGGCCGACCTGCGGGCCACCGAGCGCAAGGTCGAGGCGCTGTGGCAGGCGATCCGGCGGGCGATGGACACCGGCGAGTGGCGGCCCCGCCCGGGGCGGCTGTGCGACTGGTGCGACCACAAGGCCCGCTGCCCGGAGTTCGGGGGCACCCCGCCGCCGCTGCCCGCCGTGCCCGCCCAGCGCCGCTCCCCGGCCGACCTGGAGCCGGGGCCCTCGCCCCGTGATCACAGCGACGACCTGTGACGCGGCCGGCCGGCGGGCATCCTCCTCAAGGAGGACCGGGGATCCCCGTACAGGAGGGGCGCGTCACAGGCACGACGCCCTAGGGTGAATGTCGTGTCACCCCGCATCCGCAACCTCGTCGAATGCCGAGCGTGGTTGCGTCGCCATCCGCGGGCCGCCGATCTGATCATGGCGCTCCTGCTGCTGGCGGTCGGGCTGCCGCAACTGCTGCTGACCGAGCCCTCCTCCCTGGAGGCCGACCGGCTGCGCGACCCGGACGCGCTCGACGCCGTCATCGTCGTGCTGATCACGCTGACGCTGACGGTGCGGCGGACGCTGCCGATGACGGCGCTGCTGGCCATCTCCGCGGGGCAGATCACGCTCGCCGCGTTCCGGTATCCGTCGTCCACCGCGGACGTGGCGGCGTTCCTCATCGCCATCTACACCGTCGCGGCGCACCGGGCGCTGGCGCACAGCGCCCTCGGCGGGATCATCGCCTACGCCTCGTTCAACGTGATGATGGTCCTGTACGACCTGCGCACCACGTTCGTGGACTACATCACCAGCAGCGTGCTGCTGGTCGGGGTCTGGGTGCTGGGCCGCAACCTGCGGCTGCGCCGGGCGCACCTCGCCGAGCTGGAGGACCGCGCGGCCCGGCTGGAGAAGGCGCGCGGCACCGACGCGCGGGCCGCCCGGGTGGAGGAACGGTCCCGGATCGCGCGTGAGCTGCACGACGTCGTCGCCCACCACGTCAGCGTGATGACGGTGCAGGCGGGCGCGGCCCGGCGGATCCTGGACAAGAACCCCGACGGGGCGCGCGAGGCGATGACGACGATCGAGGAGGTCGGGCGCACCGCGCTCAGCGAGATGCGGCGGATCGTGGGGGTGCTGCGCACCGAGCGGGACGCCGTCCCGGCGAGCGGGGAGCTGTCGCCGCAGCCGGGCATCGCCGACCTCGGCGAGCTGGTCGACCACGTGCGTGAGACGGGCCTGTCGGTGCAGCTGTGGATCGAGGGCGAGGCGCGGCCCCTGTCGCCCGGGGTGGACCTGGCGGCGTTCCGGCTGATCCAGGAGGCGCTGACCAACATCCTCAAGCACGCCGGCCCGCAGGCCCGCGCCTGGGTGCGGCTGCGTTACACCGACCACGACCTCACCGTGGAGGTGGAGGACAACGGCCGCGGGGCGGAGACGCTGCTCAGCGACAACGGCGACCGGCCCGGACACGGCCTGGTCGGCATGTACGAGCGGGTCGCGCTGTACGGCGGGGAGCTGCGGATCGGCCCCCGGGTGGGGGGCGGCTTCGGGGTCCGCGCCCGGTTCCCGCTCGAGGCGTGATGGCCGTGCGCGCCCGGCGCGGCCGGGTTCAGGGGGTCCGGGGACGGCCCCCGGGCCGGAACAGGAGAATGGCACCATGACCGTACGCGTCCTGCTCGTCGACGACCAGCCGCTGCTGCGCACCGGCTTCAAGCTCATCCTGGAGGCCGAGGCGGACCTCACGGTGGTGGGCGAGGCGGGCGACGGGGCCGCCGCGGTGGAGCTGACCCGGTCGATGCTGCCGGACGTGGTCCTGATGGACATCCGGATGCCCGGCATGGACGGGATCGAGGCGACCCGGCGGATCGTCCGGGAGGGCGCGGCCACGCACGACCCGCGGGTGCTGATCCTGACCACGTTCGACCTGGACGAGTACGTCATCGAGGCGGTGCGGGCCGGGGCCAGCGGCTTCCTGCTGAAGGACTCCCCGCCCGAGGACCTGGTGTCGGCGATCCGGATCGTGGCGGCCGGCGACGCGATCGTGGCGCCGAGCGTGACGCGGCGGCTGCTGGACAAGTTCGCCTCGCGGCTGCCCGCGGTGCGCGAGTCCGAGCCCGCCCCCGGCCTGGACACCCTGACCGAGCGGGAGCGCGAGGTGCTGCGGCACGTGGCGCGGGGGCTGTCCAACGCCGAGATCGCCCGCGAGCTGGTGGTCAGCGAGACCACGGTGAAGACCCATGTCGGCAACGTGCTGGCGAAGCTGGGGCTGCGCGACCGGGTCCAGGCGGTGGTCTACGCCTACGAGTCAGGGATGAGCCGCCCCGGACAGTCCGACCGGTCCTGACCTGCGGGCCTTCCGGTCGTCTCAGGGTCGTCCCTGACATGGTGGGGCTAGCCGGTACTCCGGAGGGATGATCGCCCGGGCCCGGTGTCCTGCGTCAGGCGGACGGCCGATTCCCTTCCGTCGGGTCATCCGCCGGGGGGTCGGCGACTCCTACTGTTCTGTCACGGATCGCGTTCGGCGGTCCGCTTTCGACCACCCCCAGAACAGGGAGTTCCTCGTGACGAACACCGCCCCGATCACCGACGACGGGCACGCCGCGCCCGGGGCGGGCGATCTCGCCGCCAGGGCACAGCGCATATCGAAGGTGTACGGCAGCGGCGACGCCCGCGTCACCGCGCTCGCCGAGGTGTCGATCGGCATCCCCCGCGGCCGGTTCACCGCCATCATGGGCCCCTCCGGCTCCGGCAAGTCCACGTTGATGCACTGCATGGCCGGGCTGGACGCGATCGACTCCGGTCAGGTCTTCATCGGCGACGTCGAGCTGAACCGGCTGGACGACAAGCGGCTCACCCGGCTGCGCCGCGACCGGGTCGGCTTCATCTTCCAGGCGTTCAACCTGGTCCCGACGCTGACGGCGCTGGAGAACATCACGCTGCCGATGGACATCGCCGGGCGTAAGCCCGACCGGGAGTGGCTGGACCGGGTGATCGACACGGTCGGGCTGCGGCCCCGGCTGAAGCACCGGCCCAGCGAGCTGTCCGGCGGGCAGCAGCAGCGGGTGGCCTGCGCGCGGGCGCTGGCCTCCCGGCCGGAGATCATCTTCGCCGACGAGCCGACCGGCAACCTGGACTCCCGTTCCGGCGCCGAGGTGCTGGGCTTCCTGCGCGACTCGGTGCGGGCCATGGGGCAGACGATCGTGATGGTCACCCACGACCCGGCCGCCGCCGCGTACGCCGACGAGGTGGTCTTCCTCGGCGACGGGCGGATCGTGGACACCATGTCGGCCCCCACCGCCGAGAAGGTGCTGGAGCGCATGAAGGGCTTCGACCTGCCGGGGGTCCGCTCCGCATGATGGCCAAGGTCACGCTCCGCAACCTGGCGGCGCACAAGATCAGGCTCGCGCTCACCGCCGTGTCGGTGATCCTCGGGGTGGCGTTCGTGGCGGGCACCCTGATCTTCACCGACACCATGAACCGCCGGTTCGACGAGGTCTTCGACGGCATCGGCAAGAACGTCGCGGTCGACGTCCGGGCCGAGAAGGTCGTCGACGGCGAGGACGAGTCCGGCACCGACCGGCCCGTCCCGGCGGCGCTGCTGGAGCGGATCCGGCGGGTCGAGGGCGTCCGGAACCCGGTCGGCAACGTGTCCGGGTACGCCGCGGTCGTGGGCCGCGACGGCAAGCTCGTCGGCGGCCAGGGCCCGCCGCAGATCGGGGCCAACTGGGTGCCCGGCGGCGACTACGAGCTGAAGTCCGGCCGGGCGCCGTCCGGCCCGCGCGAGGTGGTCATCGACGCCGAGACCGCCGAGACGACCGGCTACCGGGTCGGCGACGAGATCCGCCTGGTGGTCAAGGGCCCGCCGCAGCGGATGCGGATCGTCGGGCTGGTGGACGCCGGCTCCCTGATGGGGGCCACCCTGGCGGCCTTCGACACCCCGACCGCGCAGCGGCTGCTGCTGAGGCCGGGGCAGTTCTCCGACATCTCCATGGCCGCGGCCGGGGTGAGCGAGACGGTGCTCCGCGACCGGGTCGCGCGGGTGCTGCCGAACGGGTTCGAGGCCGTCACCGGCACCCAGATGCGCGAGGACCTCAAGAGCGACGTCTCCCAGATCATGTCGTTCTTCCGGACGTTCCTGCTGGTCTTCGCGCTGATCTCGATCTTCGTGGGTGCGTTCATCATCTTCAACACCTTCTCCATGCTGGTCGCCCAGCGGACCCGGGAGCTGGCGCTGTTGCGCGCGATCGGCGCGGCCCGCCGCCAGGTCACCCGCGCGGTGATCGGCGAGGCCGTGGCGGTCGGCGTCATCGGCGCCACCCTCGGGCTGGCCGCCGGGGCGGGCCTGGCGCTGCTGCTGCAGGGCTTCATGGGCCTGGAGGGCGGCTCGCTGGTGTTCACCGCGACCCCGGTGATCTGGTCGTACGCGGTCGGGATCGTGGTCACCGTGGTGTCGGCGTACTTCCCGGCGCGGCGGGCCGCCAAGATCCCGCCGGTGGCGGCGATGCGCGACGACGTGGCGCTGCCGCAGCGGTCGATGCGGATCCGGCTCGCGGTCGGCACCGCCTTCACCGCGGGCGGCGCGCTGCTCATGGGGCTGGGCCTGACCGGCGTGGAGCTGGGCGGCCACGTGATGATCCCGATCGGGGTCGGCGCGCTGCTGGTGTTCCTCGGGGTGGCGATGCTGGCCCCGGTGATCAGCGGCCCGGTGGTGCGGGTGCTGGGGGCGGCCTACCCGCGGCTGTTCGGGGCGCCCGGCCGGATGGCCCAGCGCAACGCGCTGCGCAACCCGCGCCGGACCGCCGCGACCGCCGCCGCCCTGATGATCGGGCTGGCGCTGGTCACCACGGTGAACGTGATGGGCGCGTCGATGCGGGCGTCGGTGAACGAGGCCATCGACACCCAGCTCGGCGCCGACTACCTGGTCGACGCGCAGGGCCAGGGCGGGATCGACGCCGGCGCCCTGCGCGCCGTGGCCCGCACGCCCGGCGTCGAGGAGGCGCTGCCGGTCTACGAGGGCCGCGCCAGGTTCGACGGCAAGGCGTCCTGGTACACCGCCGCCGACCCGAACGCCCTGACCGTCGGGGCCCGGCTGGAGCTGAAGTCCGGCTCCACCCGGCTGGGCGCGGACGGGATGATGGTCGACGAGGACCTCGCCGCGTCCAAGAACTGGCGGGTGGGGACCACCGTGCCGGTCCGGTTCCCCGACGGCTCCGACCAGCGGCTGCGGATCGTCGGCACCTACGCCGCCAACGACCTGCTCGGCTCGCGGGTCGTGTCCGCGCAGGCCTACCGGGCGCACACCAACAACCCCGTCGCGGCGGCGCTGGTGGTCAACACCACCGCCACCGACGCGGCCACCATGCGGGCGCTGGAGGGGGCGCTGGCCGCCTACCCAGCCCTGGAGGTCCAGGACCGCGCGGCGATCAAGGAGGCCGAGAGCAAGGAGATCGACTCCTTCGTGAGCTTCCTGACCGTGCTGCTCACCATGTCGATCATCATCGCGGCGGTCGGGGTGATCAACACCCTGGCGCTGTCGGTGATCGAACGGACCCGGGAGATCGGGCTGCTGCGGGCGGTCGGCATCAGCCGGCGGCAGCTGCGCCGCATGATCCGGCTGGAGTCGGTGGTCATCGCGGTGTTCGGGGCGCTGCTCGGGATCGGCGTCGGCGTCGTCTTCGGGTCGGCGATCCAGCGGGCGCTGGCCGACGAGGGCCTGACGGTGCTCAGCATCCCGGCGGTCACGCTGGTGGTGTACCTGGTCGTCGCGGCGGTGATCGGCGTGCTGGCGGCGCTGTGGCCCGCCTGGCGCGCCGGGCGGATGGACGTCCTGAAGGCCATCTCCGCCGACTGACCCCGGCGGGACGACGGAGCCCCGCACGGCGGTGCCGTGCGGGGCTCGCTCGTGCCGTGGGCCGGTCAGTCGTCGATCTTGCGGACCGCGACGGGCTGCCCGGTCGCGGCGGCGTCGTCGCGCTCCGCCGCCGCCCTGGCCACCAGCGCGGTGGCGTCCTCCGGGGCGTTCTCGGGGAAGTGGCAGGCGGTCTGGTGGCCGGGCCGCAGCTCCACCAGCGGCGGCTCGACCTTGCGGCAGATCTCCTGCGCCTTCCAGCACCGGGTGTGGAACCGGCAGGCCGGGGGCGGGTCCAGCGGGCTGGGCACGTCGCCCTGCAGCCGGATCCGCTCGCGGCCCTTGCGCTTGGCCGGGTCGGGGATCGGCACCGCCGACAGCAGCGCGTTGGTGTACGGATGCATCGGCGCGCCGTACAGGTCGTTGCGGTCGGCGATCTCCACGATCTTGCCGAGGTACATCACCGCGACCCGGTCGGAGATGTGCCGCACCACCGACAGGTCGTGCGCGATCACCACATAGGTCAGGTCCAGTTCGTCCTGCAGGTCCTCCAGCAGGTTGACGACCTGCGCCTGGATCGACACGTCCAGCGCCGAGACCGGCTCGTCGGCGATGATCAGCTTCGGCCGCAGCGCCAGCGTCCGGGCGATGCCGATGCGCTGCCGCTGGCCGCCGGAGAACTCGTGCGGGTAGCGGTTGTAGTGCTCGGGGTTCAGGCCGACCAGCTCCAGCAGCTCCTGGACGGCCGGCTTGATGTCCCGCTTGGTCTTGGTCTTCTGGAGCCGGAACGGGGCGCCGACGATGGCGCCGACCGTCTGCCGCGGGTTCAGCGACGAGTACGGATCCTGGAAGATCATCTGCAGGTCGCGGCGCAATGGGCGCATCCGGGCCTGCGACAGGTGCGTGATGTCGTGGCCCTCGAACACGATCCGGCCGAAGCTGGGCTCCAGCAGCCGCATGATCATCCGGCCGGTGGTGGTCTTGCCGCAGCCCGACTCGCCCACCAGGCCGATCGTCTCGCCCTTGTGCACCGAGAACGACACGCCGTCCACGGCCTTGACCGCCGCCACCTGGCGGCGCAGCAGCCCGGCGGTGACCGGGAAGTGCTTGCCCAGGTTCTCCACCTGGAGCAGCGGCTCACCGCCCCGCCCGGGCCGTGCGGCCTCGGGCGCCGGCGCGGCGGCCTCCCCGGCCCCGGCGGTCCCGGCCCCCGTCTGCGAGGTGCTCACAGTCCTCTCGCCTTCCTTCACAGCGTGTCCGTCACAGCTTCGGCAGGATCTCGGACTGCCAGATCTCCCGGCGCCGCTCCAGCGGCAGGTGGCAGGCCGCCCGGTGCCCCGGCTCGACCTCGCGCAGCTCGGGCCGCTCCTGCTCGCTGCGACCCTCGTTGAGCCCCGCGTAGGCGCACCGCGGGCTGAACGCGCAGCCGGTCGGCACGTTGATCAGGCTGGGCGGGGTGCCCTTGATCGGCAACAGCCGCTCCGAGCGGTCCCGGTCCAGCCGCGGCATCGAGCCCAGCAGCCCCCAGGTGTAGGGGTGCAGCGGCCGGTGGAACGCGTCCTCGACGCTCGCCTGCTCCACGCTGCGCCCGGCGTACATCACCAGGATGTCGTCCGACAGCTCGGCCACCACGCCCAGATCATGGGTGATCATGATGATCGCCGAGTTGAACTCCTCCTGCAGGTCCCGGATGAGGTCCAGGATCTGCGCCTGCACGGTGACGTCCAGCGCGGTGGTGGGCTCGTCGGCGATGAGCAGCTCGGGGTCGCAGGACAGCGCCATCGCGATCATCGCGCGCTGCCGCATGCCGCCGGAGAACTGGTGCGGGTAGTCGTCCACCCGCCGGTCCGGCTTGGGGATGCCCACCCGGCCCAGCATGTCGACGGCGTGCTTGCGGGCCGCCTTCTTGCTGACGTCGTTGTGCACCCGGTAGGCCTCGATGATCTGGTCGCCCACCGTGTAGAACGGGTGCATCGCCGACAGCGGGTCCTGGAAGATCATGGCCATGTGCCGGCCGCGCAGCCGGCGGACCTCGTCCGGCGACGCGCCCACCAGCTCCTTGCCGTCCAGCCAGATCTCCCCCGACACCCTGGCGTTGCGGCGGTTGTGCAGGCCGAGGATGCCCAGGCTGGTCACCGACTTGCCGGAGCCGGACTCGCCCACGATGCCCAGGGTGCGTCCCCGCTGCAGCTGGAACGACAGCCCGTCGACCGACTTGACCAGCCCGTCCTCGGTCGGGAAGTGGATGCGCAGGTCGCGGACCTCCAGGAAGGCGGTCGGCGGCGGCGAGGGCGTCGCCGCGGTGGCCGGGGTGCCGTCCAGCGTCTCGGCGGGGCGCTTGCTCTCCCCCATCAGCTATGCCTCACCCTCGGGTCGATGACCCCGTACAGAACGTCGACGATCAGGTTGGCCACCACGATGAACAGCGCGGCCGTCATCACGGTGCCCAGCACGACCGGCAGGTCGCTGCCGATCACGCCGTCCAGCGACAGCGCCCCCAGCCCCTTGAGCGAGAAGGTCTGCTCGGTCAGCACCGCGCCGCCGAGCAGCAGCCCCAGGTCCAGGCCGAAGATCGTGAGCAGCGGGGTGAGGGTGGCGCGCAGGGCGTGCCGGGTGACCACCGTCCGCTCGGGCAGGCCCTTGGCCCGCGCCGTGCGGATGAAGTCCTCGTTCATCGTCTCCAGCATGCCCGCCCGGGTGAGCCGGGCGTACATGGCCGCGTACAGGAACGCCAGCGTCACCCACGGCAGGATCAGCGCCGACGCCCACTCCAGCGGGTTGTCCAGGAACGAGTGGTACGACACCGGCGGCAGCAGGTCCCAGGCGTGCACGACGAACGTCAGGGACAGCAGGCCGGTGAAGAAGATCGGCAGGGAGACCCCGGCCAGCGCCACCGCCATCGCGGCGCGGTCGAAGACGCTGCCGCGCCGCAGCGCCGACAGCACGCCGACCGAGACGCCCACCAGGACCCAGATCACCGCGGCGCCGACCACCAGCGACAGGGTGACGGGGATGCGGTCGAGCAGCTGGTCGGTCACGCTGGTGTTGGTGCGGAAGGAGTAGCCCAGGCACGGCGCCGGGCAGTCGATCGTGGTGGTGCCGGTGTCGTACTCGTCACCGGCGACGATGGCCTTGACGAACCGGCCGTACTGGACCGGGACCGGGTCGTCGAACCCGAACCGCTCCTTGATGGCCTGCACGGTCTCCGGCGTCGGCGACTTGCCCGCGAAGCGCGAGGCCAGGTCGTCCTCGGAGACCCCGGCCGCCTTCGGCAGCAGGAAGAAGATGCCGAAGGTCACCATGCTGATGATGATCAGCAGCGCCACCGCTCCGATGAGGCGGCGAACCAGGAATGCGATCACAGCGCTCGGCCCGGGGCGGGGGGGGGGCGGGGGGG
>DATADI010000320.1:0-8450 GCA_036258615.1 Thermomonospora sp.
CCCCCCCCCCCCCCCCCCACCGCCGGGGCTGGTCAGGTCACCGGATCACGGGGAACCGGGGGGCCACCGGGGGAAGGTGCCTGCCGGTGGCCTCCGGGCCGGACGGCGAGGCCATCGTGCTGGCGTTCGCCGGCCTCCGCACCGTGCGGGCCGGGGGCGGCACCGCCGCGAACGGCTGGACGTCGCCGACGCACACCGTGCCGGCGGCGGGCAGGACCCGGCGCACCAGGTAGGCGTCCACCGCCTTCGTGACACACGCCGACGTGCCGTAGGCCGTGTGGCCCCAGCTGTCACTGGACAGCAGGCGGCTGTTGGGGAGCAGCCGGTCGGAGCTGACGGCGTCGTTGTAGTTGGTCGCCGGGTCGTAGTAGTTGCCCACGAACAGGACCGGGGCGATGGTGCGCCGGTTGAACGGCCCCATGTAGGCGTCCTCGTCGCGCACGGTCCAGGAGGCGCGGGCGCACTGCACGCTGCTCCAGCCCCACATCCGGCCGAAGTAGGGCGCACGCCGGTCGGACGCGGCGGTCAGCGCGGGCCAGGCGTCGGCGCTCTGCGGGTGGCGGGCGTCGGTGCAGGTGACCCCGCTGAACGCGTCCGCGCTGTTGTCGTAGGGGAACCCCCGGCCGAGGACCCGCCGCAGGGCCCTCCGTTCCCGCTCGGCGGCGGCGCGACGGGCCTTGACCCGCGCGGCCAGGGACTTGACGGCCGAGTCCCGCGCGGCGGCCGTCACCGTCCCGGGAGGTGCCGAGGCGGTCCACAGCTCGGTGAGAACGGCGTCGATGAACCGGAAGCCGTCGGGGTTGTACAGGAGGGCGAGCATGTCCGCGACGAGGCCGGCGTAGGTGACCCGGAAGCCGCCGCCGAGGTCGACCGGCCGGCGCTTCAGCCGTTCGGCGAGAACGCCGAAGTTCTTCACCGGGTCACCGAACTGGGCGAACTCGCACGCGGTGCGCCCCGCCTTGCCGCAGCGGGCCAGCAGCTCCCGCAGGGCCTTGTACGCCCCGTCGGCCGAGCGCAGCCGGTCGTCGAGGATCTGGTTCTGGGTCTTGGGCGTGCCGACCCACGACACCGGGTTGATGACGCCGTCGGCCACCACGGCGCGCACCCGGTCGGGGAACATGTTGGCGTAGTACTGGCCCAGCGCGGTCCCGTAGCTGAACCCCAGGAACGACAGCTTCCTGTCGCCCACGGCCCGGCGCAGCACGTCCATGTCCCGGGCGGCCTCGGCGGTGGACATCGCGCCCGCCAGCGTCTTGCCGGTCGTGGAGCACGCCCGGCCCAGCGCCTTCGCCGAGGCGATGAAACGTCCCTCCTGCTTCCTGCCGACGGGGAACGGCACGTCCCATCCGGTCATCGCCTGCGTCTGCTGCTTGAAGGACGTGAAACAGCGGACGTTGTCGCTGAAGCCGATGCCGCGCGGGTCGAACCCGACGATGTCGAACCGGTCGAGGACCTCCGGCCCGAGCCAGTTCGGCGCCTCGAACGCCATGGCGGTGCCCTGCCCGCCGGGGCCGCCCGGGTTGACGAACAGGCTGCCGATGCGCTGGGCGGGTTTACGGGCCTTGATGCGCAGCACGGCGATCTCGGTGGTGGGGCCCTTCGGCCTGTCGTAGTCGACGGGCAGCCGGACGGTCCCGCATTCGGCGTACGTGAAGCACTTGAACCAGCCGGGCTTGGGGGTCGGCACGCGGTCGACGCGTTTCCTCTCGACCGGGCTGGTGGTGTCCGTGCCCTGCGTGACACGGGCGTCGGGTGCCTGGGGGGAACCCTGCGGCGCGGCGTGGGCGGCCGTGGCCACCGTCAGGAGGGCCGTACCGGCGACGCCGATGGCGAGGGCCCTCTGAGTGAGGCGCATGCGCGCTCCTTCGGGGGGAGGTTCGTTGACAGAAGGCATGAACGGGGAGGCAATCGAGCGGTCATGTTAACGATCTTCCAGGGGGGCGGCCAGGGCCTCAGGTGAGCGCCTTCTCCAGCGCGGCGCCCAGCAGCGGCGCGGCCCGTCCGGTGCGGTCCTCGTGGTGGTCGGCCAGGTGCGCGAGCGCGGCGGCGGCGCGGACGCCGAGCCAGCGCAGGGGCTCGGGCTCCCACGCCCGCGGCGGCCTGTCCCGAACCCAGGGCAGGCGCGTCTCCTCGGCGTCGGTCCCGGTGATCAGGTGGGCCAGGGTGCGCCCGGCGAGGTTGCTGAGCGCGATCCCGTCCCCGCCGTAGCCGCCCGCCCAGGCCAGCCGCCGGGCGCGGTCCAGGCCCACGGACGGTTCCAGGTCCCGGGCGAGGGCGAGCGGCCCGCCCCACCGGTGCGTCACCGCCGCCCCGCGCAGTCCGGGGAACAGCGACACCAGCGTCCGGCGGAGCCGCTCCCAGACCGCCGGGGCGCGGTCGTGCGCCGGGGAAACCCTCGAGCCGAACGGGTAGGTGACGCCGCGCCCGCCCAGGGCGATCCTGCCGTCCTCGGTCCGCTGCAGGTAGGCGAAGTGCCAGTGCTGGTCGGCCACCGTGGCGCGGTCCGCCCAGCCGGTGCGGCGCCAGAACTCCGGGGGCAGCGGCTCGGTCGCGATCATGTGGGAGTGGACCGGGGCCAGCCGGCGGCGCAGGCCCGGCAGCCCGGCGGTGTGGGCCTCGGTGGCGAGGACGACGACGTCGCCTTCCAGCACGCCGTGCTCGGTGTGGACACGGCCGTCGCCGATCCCGAGGGCCGGAGTCTTTTCGTGGATGACGGCGCCGTGGCGTTCGGCCGCCGCCGCCAGCCCCGGACCAGCCGGGCCGGGTCGAGTGCGGCGCAGTGCGGGGTGTAGAGGGAGCCGAGAACGGCATCGGCGGCCAGGTGCCTGCGTGTCTCCTCCTCGTCCAGCAGCCGGTAGTCGTCCGGGCCGAAGCCGAAGGAGCGGCGCTGCCGCACCAGCCGGGCGAGCCGGGCGGCCTGGGCCGGGTTGCGGGCCAGCAGGCGGCTGCCGCCGCGGCGCAGCCCGCAGGTGATGTGCTCGGCGGCGACGACCCGTTCGACCTCCGTGACGGTGGCGAACGCGGCGCGCTGCATCGCGACGGCCGCCGGGCGTCCGTGCGCGCGGGCGATCCCGGGCAGGCCGTGGGGCAGTTCGCCGGAGCACCAGCCGCCGTTCCGGCCGGAGGCCCCGTACCCGGCGACCTCGCCCTCGACGACGACCACCGAGCGGCCGGGGTCCAGCAGGCGCAGGTAGTGGGCGGTCCACAGGCCGGTGAAGCCCGCGCCGACGATGACGACGTCCGCGCGGCCGTCCCCCGTCAGCGGCGCGCGGGGCCGTGGCCCGGCGATCCCGTCCCACCACAGCCCGCTGGCCGAGCTGGCCGAGGCGCTGGGGTGCAGCACGTACACGCTGACCTACCACTTCGGCCGCAAGGAGGGGCTGCTGGCGGCGATCGTCGAGCACGTCGAGACCGAGCTGCGCGACCAGCTCAGGCGCATCGCCGAGCAACCCGGCGACGCCTCCCCCGCCGACCTGCTGCGCCGCTACTGGGAGACCACCCGCGCTCCCGGCGCCGACGGCTACCTGCGCCTGTGGCTGGAGCTGCTGGTGCTGGCCGGCCGCCATCCCGAGCGTTTCCCCGGCTTCCACGAGCGGGCCGCGACCGGCTGGCGGGACCTGGCCGCGGAGATCCTGCGCGCACGGACCGGATCGGACGAGCTGGCCACGCTGATCGTCGCGGCCGTCACGGGTCTGGAGATCGAGCAGATGCTCGATCCCGCCTCCCCCCGCCCGGCCCGGGCCCTGGACCACCTGATCCGTCTCCTGGAGACCTGACCGCCGGTGGCCACCCGGCGGCCCGGGTCAGCCGGTGCAGCCCGGCGGGCGGTCGGCGAAGAACCGGCCCAGGGCCCGCCACTCGTCCGGCAGGCCGGGGCCCGCGAGCGCCTGGCACAGGCGCCGTGCGGCGCTGGCGGGGTCGATGTCCCACAGGACGGTGCTGGCGTCGTCGCTGGTGCTGGCCAGCGTCCGGCCGTCCGGGCTGAACGCCAGGCCGTTGGTGCGTTCGACGTGACGGTCCAGGTTGGCCAGGTGCCTGCGGGTGCGCACGTCCCACAGCCGCACGAGGGTGTCCTCGCCCCCGGTGGCCAGCACGCGGCCGTCCGGGCTGAACTCCACCGACCGCAGCGGCACGTCCGCCGCGAAGGGCCGGCCCACGGTGCGCCGGGTCGCCATGTCCCAGAACTCCACGCCCACGGAGCGGCGGTTCACCGCCAGGGTCCGGCCGTCGGGGCTGAACGACAGCCCGGCCGCCGTCGCGGGCCCGGTGGACCGCCCGGCGGTGAGGTCGGCGACGAGGGCGCCGGTACGGGCGTCGCGCAGCCGGACCTCGCCGTTCTCGATCAGCGCGACCAGCGACCCGCCCGGCTGGTGGACGACGGTGCCGGTGGGGCCCCTGGTCGGCACCGAGGCCAGTGTCCGCAGCGTGCGGGCGTCCAGGATGCGCAGGGACGCGGCGGCGTCCACGTCCCGCAGGTCCTCGGTGATCTCCCGAGGCGAGGTCGTCATGTACAGGCGGGTTCCGTCGGGGCTGTACGCCAGGCCCGCGGCGAAACAGTCGGCGACCGGGCGGCACCGCCGGGTGTCCATCGTGCCCGCCGGAGCGCCGGTCCGGGCGTGCCACAGCCGGACGGTGCCGTCGCCGGAGGTGGCGGCCAGCGTCCGGCCGTCGGGGCTGAACGCCACCCTGTTGATCACCCCGGGCACCCGGGCCGTCCAGAGGGTGCGCCGGTCGGCGAACCTCGCGACGGTCACGAACCCGCCGTGGGACCCCGACGCGATCAGTGACCCGTCCCGGGCGAACGCCGCCGAGGACGTAGCCCCGCGCAGCCCACCGACCCGCCACAGGTTCATGGACCACAGGTACGCCAGACCGTCGTGCCCCGCGCTGACCAGGGTGTGCCCGTCCGGGCCGACCCCGAGGCCGGTGACGATACTGGTGTGGCCGGTCATGGGGGCGAACTCCCGCCCGCCGGCGAGGTCCCACTGCCGGATGGCCGCGGAGCCGGCCCCGGCGGCGATGAGGGTCTCGCCGCTGACGGTGAAGGCCACGGACAGCAGGCTGTCGCCGGAGGCGTCCAGGACGCGCACGGGCGCGGAACGGCCCCGCGACCACAGCCGGATCTTCCCGTCGTTGCCCCCGCTGGCGAGCAGCCGGCCGTCCGGGGACACGGCGACCGCCCGCACCGCCTGGGTGTGCCCGGACCAGGTCGCCAGGAGGCGTCCGGTGGCGGCCTCCCAGAGGCGGACGGCGCGGTCCTGCCCTCCGGTGAGGAGCGTGCGGCCGTCGGGTGTGAAGGCCATCGACCACGTGTACGTCCGCGCCGCGTCGAGGACGCGCAGCAGGGTGCGGGTGCGCGCGTCGTACAGGTGGACCGCCCGGTCGGGCTGCGCGACGGCCAGCAGCCGCCCGTCGGGGCTGTAGGCGATGGCCCCGACGCCCCCGACGGCCAGCTCGTCGATCTGCCGGTGGGTGCGGACGTCCCAGAACCTCAGCGCCACGTGCGCGTCGGACTCGCTCACAACCCCGGCGGCCAGGGTGGAGCCGTCCGCGCTGAACGCCAGGTTCCGCACCGGGCGGGTGTGGCCCGTGAGCACCGCCACCGGCCGATGCGACCGCGCGTCCCACAGCCGGACGTGCCTGTCGTCGCCGCCGGTCGCGATCAGGCGGCCGTCCGGGCTGACCGCGACGGCGTTCATCGGTCCGGTGCCGGGCGCGAGCATGCCCGCGTGGTTCCCGGTCTGCAGGGACAGCAGGCTGCCACGCGCCTCCACGGTGTGCGCCGCGCGCCACGCCGCCAGGGCCAGCAGCTTGGTGCGGCGGGGATGGTTGTCCCGCGCCGCCGCGGCCTGAATGGCGTACTGGCGCGACACGGCCTCGTCCCGCCGTGCCACCGCCTCCCGCCGCGCGTCCTGCGCGCCCACGAACGCCACGACCGCCAGCACCGCCGCCACGGTCGCGAACGCGGCGGCCGACGTGGAGACCGCCACGAGCTGCCGGCGGCGGCGCTCACGGCGGCGTGCCGTGGCCCGCTCGCGGTTCTCCAGGGCGATACCGGCGTCGAGGAAGGCGCGTTCGGGGGCGTTCAGCGCGTCCCGATGACCGGGCTCTGCCGCCCAGGCGCGGGCCAGCTCCAGCCGGACGCCCCGGTACAGGGCGCCGTCGTCCCGGCCGAGGTCCTGCCAGGCGGCGGCGGCCTCGGTCAGCGCGCGGTGCACCAGCAGCCCCTGCCCCTCCTCCAGCAGCCAGCGGTCCAGGTCGGGCCAGGCGCGGATCAGCGCCTCATGGCTCAGCTCCACCCAGGCCCCGGACGCGGTGACCAGCCGGGCCCGGACCAGCTCGTCCAGCAGCCACGAGAACGCGGCCTCGCGCTCCGGCTCGGGGCCCGCCACCAGTTCGGCGCGCAGGGCCCTGCGGCGGGTCGGCTCACCGCCGGGCCGCACGTGCACCAGCCGCAGGACCAGCCGCCGCAGCAGGACGCGATGCTCGGCGTCCAGGCGATCCACCAGCGCTCCGGCCTTGGCCGACACCGAGCCGTGCAGGCCGCCCGCCGCCAGGTAGTCGGCGACCCGCAGCACGCCGTCGCGGTGGCGGTCCCACGTCTCCCGCAGGGCGTGCGCGAGGAACGGCAGGCCGCCGGACTCCGACGACATCACCCGCTCCGGGGAGCGCCGCCCGTCGCCATCGCCATCGCCGTCGCCATCGACATCGCCATCGCCGTCGCGATCGACATCGCCTTCGCCCGGCGGCAGACCCAGGTCGCTGAGCAGCAGATCGACGAGCGCGGGCTCCAGGCGCGCGCCCGCGTCGAGGGCGGGCCGTTCGATCGCGGCCCGCAGTTGGCTCTCGGTGAGCGGGCCGACCAGGACCTGGTTGTCCTGGAGGTGCGGACGCAGCCGGTCGTCGCGGGCGCAGGAGGGGTAGAAGTCGGCGCGCAGGCCGACGACCACGTGCGCGGCGGCGTCGGCCGCCGACATCAGCGCCTCGACGAAGGCCCACCGGTCGCGGTCGTCCGCGCCCTGGGTGAAGACCTCCTCGAACTGGTCCACCACGAAGATCGCGCGGCGCGCGTCCGGGCCGAGGCCGGTGTCCAGCACCGCGCCCGGCCCGCCGCCCGTCCGCTCGCCGTAGCCGGCCAGGGCCTGCCTGACCGCGACGTCGAACAGCTCCGGGCGCTCACGCAGCTCGCCGACCAGCGCGAACCTCGGCATCCCCGTCAGCGCGGCGATGGCCGCCGCCAGCGCTTTCAGCGGCTCGCGGCCGGGGGTGAGCAGGAGCACCGGCCAGTTCCGTGACCCGGGCACCGGCAGCCGTCCCGCGCGCACCGCCGGGATCAGCCCCGCCCTCAGGACCGACGACTTGCCCGCGCCGGACGGGCCCACCACGAACAGCGGCCCGCCACGGGTGCGCGGTGCGGCCAGCCGCCTGACGAGTTCGGCGGTGAGTTCCTCACGCCCGTGGAAGCTGGGCGCGTCGGCGGTGCCGAAGGCGACCAGCCCCGGGTACGGGCTCGGGCCCCGGGCCGGAGTGCCGTCCCCGGACGCGGCTCGCGAGTCCTCGTCCGGCCCGGCGCCGAGCGACACCACCGGCCCGTAGATGTTGACCTGCGTGGTCGCCCCGAACGATCCCGAGGAGATGATCAGGCCCTGGGCCCGCCGGGCGTCCACCGCCGGGTCCTCATCCGGGGGGACTCCGTCCGGCGGGTGCGGCGGCGGTGCGGTGCTCACCGATCGCCTCAGGCCGTCGGTGGCGCCGGGAAGGTGTTGACCTGCCGTGCCCCCGCCCCACCGTGGTTGATCATGACTCCCTGCGCCCCGCGAAGATCGTGCCCGAGCGCCGGGGCCGCCTCGGCGCGGACGGAGGCGAGCACCCGCCGTGCCGCGGCGAGCAGCTCGGCGTCGTCGGCCGCTCCGGCCTCGCGCAGCATGCCGACCAGCACGGCCTCCGGCTCGGCCGGGCCGGTCTCCGTCTCGCCCTGCCCGAGACGGCGGCCGACCAGGGACTTCAGTGTCTCGTAGGCGTCCCGGACCGCCACGCTCGCCGTCTCACCGACTCCGCTCGCCCCACCCGCGGCCAGCGCCGCCACGATCACCGTCACCGGATCCAAAGTCCGCTCCCCTCGCCAGGCCGAACGCCTCCCTTTCCACCCTCGTCGGCCGCGCCGTTCGTTCGTCCCGATTCACCTCGACGGCTATCGGTTACGGCCACCTTCGGCCAGGGCGGTTAGAAGCTCCGGCGGGCGAGGTCGGCGGCGTCGTGGACGGAGAGGGCGGTGCCTTCGGCGAACGCGTCGGTGAAGGCGTTCTCGCCCAAGGCGGTGGTCGCCGCCGTGGTGATCCGGTCGGTGTCGCCGCGTTCGGCGGCGGGCAGCGGAGCGCCGACGCTCCGCCGTGCCGCGTCGGCCGCGCCGAGCAGCCGGGCCGCGAGACGGGCGCGGCCGGTGTCGCCGG
>DATADI010000321.1:0-13701 GCA_036258615.1 Thermomonospora sp.
CCAGCGCCCGTACGGCCGAGAAGGCGCCGCCCACCACCGGCGCGTACTGGTACAACCGGACGCGCGAGCAGCGCCTCGTCCAGACGATCGTCAACAAGCTCGCCCCCGGTGACAAGCCCCGCAGGGGATGGCGGCCGAACCGGCGGGAACTGCCGTTCACCGCGTACGTCACCGCGTCGCAGGACACCTGGCACGGCCGTGACCGCCGCAGCCGCGCCCGCACCGTCACCGGCCTGGACCGCGTGGTGACGTTCCGGAGCCCCGCCGACGAGGCCGCCTGGAAGAAGATGGGCTCGCCCGAACTGGAGGAGTGGTCGGCCAGGCCCCGCACCAACGACTACGACTTCCGTGACGCCGACCTGACCGACAACCAGCGGCGTTCCGAGCCCGGCGCGCTGGCCCGGCTCCCCACCGGCGTCAAGGAGCTGGAGGCCGTCCTCCGGTCCTGGCACCGCGCGGACCGGCGTGAGTCGATCGAGGCCGACGGGGTGGCCCCGGTGAGCGCCTTCGCCGAGACGGTGTTCTACGAGGGGCTGAACGTGCTGTCCGGCGCGGCCCGGCCCGGCACCCGTGCGGCCTACTACCGGCTGCTGGCCGCCCAGCCGGGGATCACCATGCTCGGCGAGGTCACCGACCTGCTCGGCCGCAGGGGCGTCGCGCTGGAGGTGCGCTCCGGGGGCGTCAAGAGCCATCGGCTGATCATCGACCCGGGCACCGCCCGCCTCCTCGGCTACGAGGGCTACATCCCGGACCCCGGAGGCGGCGGCCCGGTCCGCGCCATGGCCCAGGCCGTGCAGGCCGAGGGCTGGGTGAACGCGCTCGGCGAGCGCCCCTAGCGCCGTCGCGGAACGCGGGCACACCTGCCGAAAGGCCGCCGTCGCTTGGGCGGATTTCGCCCGTGAGGGCCCCGCCCGGCGACGGCTACCTTCGGCGGAGGGACCCGACGTGGGGCGCCCGCCACCGGGGTACGGAACGTTCCGGAACGAGCGTCCAGGAGGAGTGAGCCAGTGCCCGATCCGATCGAAGTGCGCAAGGTGCCCATCGCGAGCGTGACCGACGCGTCGGGACTGGCCCGGCTGATCGACGACGGTGTCATCGAGGCCGACCGGGTGCTGGCCGTGGTCGGCAAGACCGAGGGCAACGGGGGCGTCAACGACTACACCCGGATCCTGGCCGACCGGGCGTTCCGGGAGGTGCTCGTCGCGAAGGGCACCCGCACGCCCGAGGAGGTCGCCGAGGTGCCGCTGGTGTGGTCCGGCGGCACCGACGGGGTCCTGAGCCCGCACGCCACCGTGTTCGCCACGACCGACCCCGCCTCGGCGCCCAGGACCGACGAGCCGCGGGTCTCGGTCGGCGTCGCGATGAGCGAGGTGATCCTGCCGGAGGACATCGGCCGCCCCGCCATGGTCGAGAAGGTCGCCGCCGGGGTCCGCGAGGCCATGAAGGCGGCGGGCATCGAGGACCCGGCCGACGTCCACTACGTGCAGACCAAGACCCCGCTGCTCACCCTGGACACCATCAACGACGCCCGCTCCCGGGGCCGGGACGTCGTCACCGAGGACACCCTCAAGTCCATGGACATCTCCAACTCCACCACCGCCCTCGGCATCGCCGTGGCCCTCGGTGAGATCGAGATGCCCGCCGCCGAGCAGATCCACCGCGACCTGTCGCTGTACTCCTCGGTGGCGTCCTGCTCGTCCGGGGTGGAACTCGACCGCGCCCAGATCGTCCTGGTCGGGAACGTGCGGGGCATCGGCGGCCGGTACCGGATCGGGCACGGCGTCATGCGCGACGCCCTCGACGCCGACGGGATCTGGGACGCGATCCGCTCCTCCGGCATCCCGCTGCCCGACCGGCCGCACCCCGACGACCTCGGCGGGCGGCTGGTGAACGTGTTCCTCAAGTGCGAGGCCGACCCGAGCGGCTTCGTCCGGGGACGCCGCAACATCATGCTCGACGACTCCGACGTCCACTGGCACCGGCAGATCAAGGCGTGCGTCGGCGGGGTCGCGGCCAGCGTGACCGGCGACCCTGCCGTGTTCGTCTCCGTGGCCGCCGTCCACCAGGGCCCGTCCGGCGGCGGCACCGTCGCCGCCGTGGCCGATCTGGGAGAAGACGGACCGGACGCCCCCAAACGGTGAGTGGCAGAACAACGACCCTCCGTGGTCGCTGTTCCCGTATACGCTCTCTGGCGTGGCCGGACCGAGCCTTGTGCGCCCCCAGTTCCCCGACGACGACGGCAGTGCCGATCCCGCGCTGCGGGACGCGCTCGCCGCGTACGCCGACGGGAGGGCCGGCGAGCACGCCGTGCTGGAGCGGCTGGCGGGCGCCCGGCTGCTGGTGCCCATCGTCGCCGTCCTCACCGAGGAGGAGGACGTCGCCCCCGGCGAGCTGCGCCGGGAGAAGGAGAGCGAGATGGCCCTCCCGACCCTGATCGGCGAGGACGGGCGGCGCGGGGTGCTCGGGTTCACCTCGATGGAGACGCTGCGGCGCTGGCGCCCCGACGCCCGCCCGGTGCCGGTCCACACCCGCGACGCCTGCCGCTCGGCGCTCGACGAGGGGGCGCACGCCCTGGTCGTCGACGTCGCCGGGCCGGTGCCGTTCGCGGTGGACGGGCTGCGGCTGCACCTGCTGGCCGAGGGCCGCGCGGTGCCCCCGCCGCACGAGGACCCCGACGTGCTCGCGGCGATCGAGGCCGCGTTCGGCGGCGAGGAGGGCGTGCGCGGCGTCCGGGTCGGCCGCGGGGAGTCCGCGGAGCTGGCCATCCGCTGCGCCGTGGTGCCCGGCCACGACGAGCGGGCCACCGTCCAGCGGGTCTCCGACCGGCTCGCCGAACTGCTGCGCGGCCGGATCGTCGGCGGCGTCGAGCTGACCGTCACCCGCGCCGCCCCCGAGTGAGGTGACCCCGTGGACGCCCCCGCCGAGCACTCCGAGGGTTCCGGCCGCCGGGACTGGTTCGCGCCGGTCGCCCGGCGTCCCGTCCCCGTCGCCCTCGGGGTCCTGGCCGTCGTGGCCCTGCTGGCGTTCCGGATCGGGCCACGGCCGGAACTGGCCGCCTACACCTGCTTCGGGGTCGTCGCGGTCCTGCTGACCGTCATCGACGCGGAGATCAGGCGGCTGCCCGACCCGCTGACCCTGCCGTCCTACCCGGCCGGCGTCGCCCTGCTGGGGCTGGCCGCGCCGTTCACCGACGACGGCGGCTCCCGCCTGCTGCACGCCCTCGTGGGGATGGCCGCGCTGTGGCTGCTGTACGCCGCCCAGTGGTTCCTCGTCCCCGGCCAGCTCGGGTTCGGCGACGTCAAGCTGGCCGGGGTGCTGGGCCTGTA
The DNA here is from genome assembly GCA_036258615.1 of Thermomonospora sp. Lineage (GTDB taxonomy): Bacteria > Actinomycetota > Actinomycetes > Streptosporangiales > Streptosporangiaceae > Thermomonospora. The sequence continues at coordinate 3,327 of DATADI010000321.1, forward strand.
CCTGGGGTGGCTGGGCCTGCCGGCCGCCCTCACCGGCGTGCTCGCCATCCACGTCACCAGCGGCGTGTACGCCCTGGGGCTGCTGGCCACCCGCCGCGCCGGGCCGCGGACCCAGATCCCCTTCGGCCCCTTCATGACCCTGGGAACCCTGGTGGGCGTCGTGGTCCACGCGCCCGGCTGGTGACGGCGCTCAGGCCGGGGCGATCCGGTGGCACAGCCAGGCCAGCGCCTCCGGATACCGGTACTCGATCATCCCGTGCCCGGCGTCGAACAGCTCGAAGCGCACGACCTCGTCGCGGACCCCGACGTCGGCCAGGGCCCGCCGGAACGCCGCGGCCCCCAGGTCCAGGAACCACTCGTCCCGGGTGCCGCCGTCGATCCACACCGCCCGCAGCGACCGCACGGCGTCGGCGTGCCGGGGCACCATCCGCACCGGGTCCAGGTCCAGCCAGCGTTCCCAGACCTCCGGCCGCAGCACCCCGGTGTGCGGGTCGAACGGCAGCTCCGGGGTGCCGTCCTCGCGCGGCGAGAAGCACGCGGCCACGCCCAGCAGCAGCACCAGCGCCTGGTCGGCCTCCTTGGTGAACGCGGTGCGCCCCCGGAAGTCGTCCCACCAGCGGAAGATGTCGCCGTCGTACTCGCGCAGGTACCGGACGGCCTTGCCGAACTCGGGGATGTAGGCGTACTCGTACAGCGCGTCGCCCGCGTGCGTGGCCAGCGCCCCGAACAGGTCGGGCCGCAGCATCGGCGTGATCATCGCGCCGAACCCGCCGCTGGACTTCCCGCTGATCGCCCGGTGGTCGCGGGACGGCAGCGTCCGGTAGTGCGCGTCCACCCACGGCACCACCTCCTCGCACAGGTACGAGTGGTAGCGCCCGGTGCCGGGGGAGTCGACGAACTGGCTGCCCCCGTAGGACGTCCACGCGTCCACGTACACCACGATCGCCGCGGGCGCCCGGCCCTCGGCGAACACCGCGTCCGCCGTCTCCACGAACGGCTGCCGGAACGCCGTGCGGTTCTCCCACATGGTGAGATGGCCGGTGTACCCCTGGATCACGTACACGCTGGGGTAGCGGCGGCCGGGCTCGTCGTCGTACCCGGGCGGGACGTACACCCACAGCGGACGCTCGTGCGGGTCCTTCAACGGGTTGCCGCGCAGCAGTTCGCTGGTGAACACGTGACGGTCCAGGCGTCCGGACAGCTCGGCGGACCAGGGCAGCATCGGGCCTCCTCGGCGTCGTCGCTGACCCGACCGTAACGGCCCGGCCGTCTCAGGGGACGGACCGCCGCACGCCCGGGTCCCCGGAGTCAATAGGATCGGTGCATGCTGCGCTGGTTGACCGCAGGGGAGTCCCATGGACCGGCCCTCGTCGCGATCGTCGAAGGTCTGCCCGCCGGGGTGCGGGTGACCTCGGCCGACATCGCCGAGGCCCTCCGCCGCCGACGGCTCGGGCACGGGCGGGGCGCCCGGATGAAGTTCGAGCAGGACCAGGTCACGATCGTGGGGGGCGTCCGGCACGGGGCCACCCAGGGCGGTCCGGTGGCCGTCGAGGTCGGCAACACCGAGTGGCCCAAGTGGGAGACGGTGATGTCCGCCGACCCCGTGGACCCGCAGGTGCTCGCCGCGCAGGCGCGCAACGCGCCGCTGACCCGGCCGCGTCCCGGGCACGCCGACCTGGCCGGCATGCAGAAGTACGGCTTCGACGACGCCCGCCCGGTGCTCGAGCGGGCCAGCGCCCGCGAGACCGCCGCCCGGGTCGCGCTCGGCGAGGTCGCCAGGGCGTTCCTGCGGCAGGCCGCCGGCGTCGAGATCCTCAGCCACGTGGTGGGGCTCGGCGAGGTGGCGGCCCCGGCCGGGCTGCAGCCCGCGCCCGAGGACCTGGCGGCGATCGACGAGGACCCGGTCCGCTGCTTCGACCCCGAGGCCAGCGCCGAGATGGTCGCCCACATCGACGAGCTGCGCAAGGCGGGCGACACCATCGGCGGCGTGGTCGAGGTGCTGGCCTACGGCCTGCCGCCGGGCCTGGGCAGCCACGTCCACTGGGACCGCCGGCTCGACTCCCGGCTGGCCGGCGCGCTGATGGGCATCCAGGCGATCAAGGGCGTGGAGCTGGGCGACGGCTTCGAGACCGCCCGGCGGCCCGGCTCGCGCGCCCACGACGAGATCGAGGACGGCCCGGACGGGCTGCGCCGCCGCACCAACCGCGCCGGGGGCGTGGAGGGCGGCATGACCACCGGGGACGTGCTGCGGGTGCGGGCCGCGATGAAGCCGATCTCCACCGTGCCGCGCGCCCTGGACACCGTGGACGTCGCCACCCGCGAGCCGGCCAAGGCCATCAACCAGCGCAGCGACGTCACCGCCGTGCCCGCCGCCGGGGTGGTCGCCGAGGCCATGGTGGCGCTGGTGCTGGCGGACGCGGTGCTGGAGAAGTTCGGCGGCGACTCCGTCGAGGAGACCGCCCGCAACCTCCAGGGCTACCTGTCCTCGCTGACCATCAAGTAGGGGGCGGACCGCGATGAAGCGACCCAGGGCCGTGCTGATCGGCCCCCCGGGCTCCGGCAAGACCACCGTCGGCCGGGCGCTGGCCGAGCGGCTCGGCGTGACGTTCCGCGACACCGACGCCGACGTGGAGGCGGCGGCGGCCAAGCCGATCGGCGAGATCTTCATCGACGACGGCGAGGAGCGCTTCCGGGAGCTGGAGCGGGCCGCGGTGACCGCCGCGCTGGCCGAGCACGAGGGCGTGCTGGCGCTGGGCGGCGGCGCGGTGCTGGCCGCCGAGACACAGGAGCTGCTGGCCGGGCACACCGTCGTCTACCTGCAGGTCGGGCTGTCGGACGCGGTGAAGCGGGTGGGCCTGGCCTCGGCCCGGCCGCTGCTGGTGCTCAACCCGCGCAGCCAGCTGCGCAAGCTGATGGAGGAGCGGTTGCCGATCTACGAGCGCCTGTCGGTGGTGACCGTGTCCACCGACGGCCGTGACCCCGAGGACGTCGTGGACGAGGTGGCGGCGGCCCTGGAGGCGGCCGGATGACCGCCGCCCGCATCCGTGTCGAGGGGGCCGAGCCGTACGAGGTGGTCGTCGGCGCGGGCGTGCTCGGCGAGCTGCCCGCCCTGCTGGGCGACCGGGTCCGCACCGTCGCCGTGGTCGGCAACCGGGGCCTGCCGGAGATCACCGCGGCCAAGGACGTCGGCGTGCTGGCCGGGCTGTGGTCGGAGTTCGCCCGGCTCGGCATCACCCGCTCCGACGCGGTCGTCGGGGTCGGCGGCGGCGCCACCACGGACCTGGCGGGGTTCGCCGCCGCGTCGTGGCTGCGCGGCGTGCGGGCGGTGCTGGTGCCGACCACGCTGCTGGGCATGGTGGACGCCGCGGTCGGCGGCAAGACCGGCATCAACATCGCCGAGGGCAAGAACCTGGTCGGCGCGTTCCACCCCCCGGCGGGCGTGCTGTGCGACCTGGCGACCCTGGTGACCATGCCGCGCGACGACTACGTCAGCGGCCTCGCCGAGGTGATCAAGGCCGGGTTCATCGCCGATCCGGAGATCCTGCGGCTGGTGGAGGACGACCCCGAGGGCGCCGCCTCGCCGTCCGGCCCGCACACGCGGGAGCTGGTGGAGCGGGCGGTGCGGGTGAAGGCCGACGTGGTGTCGGCCGACCTGCGCGAGAGCGGGCTGCGGGAGATCCTCAACTACGGCCACACCCTCGCCCACGCCATCGAGAAGGCCGAGGACTACCGGTTCCGCCACGGCCACGCGGTCGCCATCGGCATGGTCTACGCCGCCGAGCTGGGCCGCCTGGCCGGGCGGCTGGACGAGGACGTCGTCGCCCGGCACCGGTCGGTCCTGCAGTCGGTGGGGCTGCCGACCTCCTACCCGGCCGACGCGTGGCCCGCGCTGCGCGACGCCATGCGCGTCGACAAGAAGGCCCGCGGCGCGACGCTGCGGTTCGTGGTCCTGGACGGGCTGGCTCGCCCCGGCCGCCTGGAGGGCCCCGACGAGGAGCTGCTCGCCGCCGCGTACCGGGAGATCGCCCAGTGAGGAACGTGCTGGTCCTCAACGGGCCGAACCTGCGGCGGCTCGGCACCCGGGAGCCCGACGTGTACGGGTCGGAGACGTTCGACGACCTGGTGGCGCTGTGCCGGGAGGCCGGGCGACGGCTCGACCTGCACGTCGAGGTCCGGCAGACCGACGACGAGGCCGAGCTGGTGGGCTGGGTGCACGAGGCCGCCGACGGCCGTGTCCCGATCGTCCTCAACCCGGCGGCGTTCACGCACTACTCGTACGCGCTGCGGGACGCCCTGGCCCAGCGCACCGCGCCGCTGGTCGAGGTGCACATCTCCAACCCGGCCGCCCGCGAGGAGTTCCGGCACACCTCGGTGGTCGCCGGGGTCGCCACCGGGACGATCGCGGGCTTCGGCCTGCACTCGTACGTGCTGGCGCTGGAGGCCGTCGCCGCCCTGCCGCCCGGCGGGTGACGAGCGGACGCGAGGTCCGAAACCCGCCGGTGGGGAACGCTCCCGGCACGTCAGGATGACGCGGAGGACGTCGTCGGCGTGACGGAGGGGGAGACGGCCGTGGGGGCGAGACCGTTCCGGTTCGGTGTGCTCGTGGAGTCGGCGCACACCGCCGAGGACCTGATCCGCACGGCGCGCCGGGCCGAGGCCCTGGGGTACGCGACGCTGTGCGTCCGTGACCACTTCGTCGCCGAGCCGTTCGGGGACCAGCTCGCGCCGATGGTCGCGCTCACCGCAGCGGCCTGCGCCACCCGGACGCTGCGGGTGGGCACCCTGGTCCTGGCCAACGACCACCGGCATCCCGTGGTGCTGGCCAAGGAGGCGGCGACCCTGGACGCGGTGTCCGGCGGACGGCTGGAGCTGGGCCTGGGCGCGGGCTGGCTGCGCGAGGAGTACGAGCGGTCCGGGCTGTCGTTCGACCCGCCGGGGGCGCGGGTGTCCCGGCTGGTCGAGGCGCTGCGGATCGTCAAGGACCTGCTGGCAGGGCGGGAGGTCGCGTTCACCGGCGACCACTACCGGGTGCGGGGCCTGACGACGTTCCCCGCCGCCGTGCAGCGTCCCCGTCCGCCCGTGCTGGTCGGCGCCGGGAGCCCGCGCATGCTGCGGCTGGCGGGCCGGGAGGCCGACATCGTGGGGCTGCTGCCGCCCGCCCTGCCCTCCGGGACCATCGCGGGGGACTTCGCCCACCGGCTCCCGGCCGCGGTGCGCACGCAGCTCGCGCACGTCCGCGCCGGGGCGGGGGGCCGGTGGCCGGAGGTCGAGCTGAGCATGCTGGTCTCGCCCACGTTCGGCGACGACCCCCGCGAGGCCGCCGAGCGCGCCGCCGCCCGGCGCGGATGGGGCCCGGAGGCGGTGCCGCTGGTGCCGGAGATGCCCTCCCAGTTCGTCGGTCCGCCCGAGCACGTCGCCGAGCAGATGACCGCCCGGCGCGAGGAGTACGGGTTCTCCTACTACCTGGTGTCCGACCGGGCGATGGAGGACGTCGCGCCGGTCGTGGACCTGCTCGCGGGCCGATAGTCACGTCTCCTCGACGGAGGCCCGGGTGAGGCGTTTCAGCTCGGCGACGACGTCGTCCAGCGGCCGGACGTCGCGGTGGGCGCGGCACAGGATGGTGGCGCCCTCCACGGCCGCGACGATCAGCCGGGCCAGGGCGGGCGCGCGGTCGTCGGGCACCCCGGCGTTCTCCAGGCCGGTGGCGAGGGTGTCCTGCCAGCGGGCGAAGACGGCGGAGGCGGCGTCGGCGAGCTGCGGGGCCTCGTCGTGGGACTCCACGGTGACCGCCACGACCGGGCAGCCCGCCCGGAACTCGCTCTTGAGCAGCACCGCGCGCCACCAGCCGACGAAGGCGTCCACCGCCGCGCCCGGGTCGCCGCCCTCGACGGCGGCCTCGATCCCGGCGTTGAGGAACTCCCCGGCGTAGCGGACCGCCTCGGTGGCCAGCTGCACCTTCCCGCCGGGGAAGTGGTGGTAGATCGACCCGCGCGGCGCTCCGCTGTGCGCGATGACGTCGCGGAAGCCCGTTCCGCTGTAGCCGCGCTCCCGGAAGAGGTAGGCGGCGCTGCGGACCATCCGTTCCCGGCTGTCGGTTGCCATGCACCGATTATGACATTCATCATACGAAGCGCGGGTTGACCATGACGAGCGTCATAGAGATTCTCGGGTACCCGGCCGCCCGCGTGTTACCGGCCGGTAAGGTCGGTGCCGACCGCCCACCGGAAGGAGACCCGGCGTGATCGAACTGCAGCGTGACGGGGACGTCTTCGTCCTGCGCCTGGACGAGGGCGAGAACCGCTTCGCCCCCGCCTTCCTGGACGAGGTGCTCGGCGCCCTCGACACCGTGGAGAAGGCCGAGGGGCCCAAGGCCCTGGTGACCGTGGGGGCCGGGAAGTTCTACTCCAACGGCCTGGACCTGGACTGGCTCGGCGCCCACCGCGACCGCTTCGAGGAGTACCTCGGCCGGATCCACGAGCTGTACGCGCGGCTGCTGGCCCTGCCCGCGCCCACCGTGGCCGCCGTCAACGGCCACGCCTTCGCGGGCGGCGCCATGCTCGTGCTCGCCCACGACGCCGCGGTGATGCGCTCCGGCCGTGGCTACTTCTGCCTGCCCGAGGTCGATCTGGGCATGCCGTTCACCGCCGGCATGAGCGCGCTCATCCAGGCGCGGCTGTCCCCGGCCACCGCGCACGAGGCCATGGTCACCGGCCGCCGGTACACCGCCGAGGAGGCGGTCGCCGAGCGGATCGTGGCGCAGGCCGTGCCGGAGGAGGAGGTGCTGCCCGCCGCCGTCGCCCGCGCCGCCGGGCAGGCGGGCAAGACCGGGACCTCGGTGGCCAGGATCCGCACCGACATGTACCGGGGCGTGCTCGACGCGCTCCGGGGCCCGGTGTTCGCGTCCTGAGCCGCCCGCTACCCTCAACACACAGAATCTGATTCGGTTCATACCGGGATTGGGGTGCCGATGCGCATCGGGATGCCGCTGAGCTACTCCGGCGGGTTCAGGGAGACCGTCGAGGGCCTGGCCGACTACGAGAAGGCCGGTCTCGACATCGTGTTCGTCGCCGAGGCCTACAGCTTCGACGCCGTCAGCCAGCTCGGCTACATCGCGGCCAAGACCGACCGCCTGGAGATCGCCTCGGGCATCCTGCCGGTCTACACCCGGACGCCGACCCTGCTCGCCATGACGGCGGCCGGGCTGGACTACGTCTCCGACGGGCGGTTCACCCTCGGCCTGGGCGCCTCCGGCCCCCAGGTCATCGAGGGCTTCCACGGGGTGCCCTACAAGGCCCCCCTCGGCCGCACCCGCGAGGTCATCGAGATCTGCCGCCAGGTCTGGAAGCGCGAGCGCGTCCAGTACGACGGCAGGCACTACCAGCTCCCGCTGCCCGCCGAGAAGGGCACCGGGCTGGGCAAGCCCCTGAAGATCATCAACCACCCGGTCCGCGACCGCATCCCGGTGCACGTCGCCGCCATCGGCCCCAAGAACGTCGAGCTGGCCGCCGAGATCGCCGAGGGCTGGCAGCCGATCTTCTACCTGCCGGAGAAGGCCGCCAGCGTGTGGGGCGACTCCCTGAAGGCCGGCCGCGCCAGGCGGGACGAGACGCTCGGCCCGCTGGACATCGTCGGCCAGGCCCCCCTCGCCATCGGCGACGACGTGGACGGGCTGCTGGAGTTCGGCCGCCCCATGGTCGCCCTGTACGTGGGCGGCATGGGCGCCAAGGGCAAGAACTTCTACAACGACCTGTGCCGCCGCTACGGCTGGGAGAAGGAGGCCGAGGAGATCCAGGACCTCTACCTGGCCGGCAAGAAGGACGAGGCCGCCGCCAAGGTCCCGTTCGAGCTGCTGCGCAACATGTCCCTCATCGGCCCGGAGTCGCACGTCAGGGAGCGCCTGGCCGCCATGAAGGAGTCCGGGATCACCACCCTCAACGTGACCCCGATCGCCGGGGACCACAAGGCCCGCCTCGCCCTGGTCGAGAAGGTCAAGGAGCTGGCCGCCGACGTCTGAGCCCCGGGGCGGACCCTGCCCCCGCGCGCGGTAGGGTCCGCACCATGGCCGACGTCCACTCCGAGCGCCGGCGGCGCCTGGCGGGCCTGGTCGCCGAGGCCGGCGCCGGCGCCGCCCTGATCACCCGGCTCGTCAACGTCCGATACCTCACCGCCCTGGCCAGCAGCAACGCCGCGCTGCTGGTCCCGGCCGACGGCGCCGCCGTGCTGGCCACCGACGGCCGCTACGCCGGGACCGCCGCCGCGGTCTGCCCCGAGCTGGAGACGGTGGTCGACCGCGCCGTCGCCCGCGTCCTCGTCGAGCGCGCCGCCGCCTCCGGCACCCGCCGCCTGGCCTTCGAGGCCCACCACGTCACCGTCGAGCGGCACACCGAGCTGGCCGAGGCCGGCGGTGGGCTGGACCTGGTCCCGCTCGGCCACGCCGTCGAGGAGCTGCGCAGGGTCAAGGACGAGGAGGAGATCGCCCTCCTCCGTCAGGCCTGCGCCATCACCGACCGGGCCTTCGAGACCGTGCTGCCCACGCTCCGCCCCGGCCTCACCGAACGGGAGATCGCCGTGGCGCTGGAGCGCGCCATGGTCGACCACGGCGCCGACCAGCCCGCGTTCGAGTCGATCGTCGCCGCCGGGCCCCACGGCGCCGTCCCGCACCACCGCCCCGGCGACCGGCCCGTCGCCGAGGGCGACCTCGTCACCATGGACTTCGGCGCCCTGTACGGCGGCTACCACGCCGACATGACCCGCACGGTCGCCGTCGGCCGCGTCGCGGAGTGGCAGCGGGAAATCTACGAGCTGGTCGCCGCCGCGCAGCGCGCCGCCACCGAGGCCGCCCGGCCCGGCGCCGAGACCAGGGACGTCGACGCCGCCGCCCGCGACCTGATCGCCGCGGCGGGCCACGGCGACGACTTCCCCCACGGGCTCGGCCACGGCGTCGGCCTGGAGATCCACGAGGCACCGCTGCTCGGGTACGACAGGACCGGTAGACTGACGGATCGGGTTCCGATCACCGCCGAGCCCGGGGTGTACCTCGCGGGCCGGGGCGGAGTCCGCATCGAGGACACCCTGGTGGTCCGGGCGGACGGGCCTGAGATCCTCACCAAGACGACCAAGGACCTGCTCGTCGTGTGACACCGCGCGGTGCGCACGCGGGCGGGGCCGCGACCGGGAGAAGCACCGTGGCCACCACGAACGACCTGAAGAACGGCATGACGCTGAACCTCGACGGCCAGCTGTGGACCGTACTGGAGTTCCAGCACGTCAAGCCCGGCAAGGGCGGCGCGTTCGTGCGCACCAAGCTCAAGAACGTGCTCTCGGGCAAGGTCGTCGACAAGACCTTCAACGCCGGCACCAAGGTGGACGTCGCCAACGTCGACAAGCGGGAGATGCAGTACCTCTACCGCGAGGGCGAGGACTTCGTCTTCATGGACACCGAGACCTACGACCAGCCGCACATCCCGGCCGCCACCGTCGGCGACGCCGCGAACTACCTGCTGCCCGAGCAGAACGCGGTGATCGCCTTCAACGAGGGCACCCCCCTGTACGTGGAGCTGCCCGCCGCGGTGATCCTGGAGGTCACCCACACCGAGCCGGGCCTGCAGGGCGACCGGTCCACCGGCGGCAGCAAGCCCGCCACGCTGGAGACCGGGGCCGAGATCCAGGTGCCGCTGTTCATCACCACCGGCGAGAAGGTCAAGGTCGACACCCGCTCCGGCGAGTACCTCGGCCGCGCCTGATGGCCGCTCGCACCAAGGCCCGCAAGCTGGCCCTGGACATCCTGTACGCGGCCGAGATGCGCGGCATGGAGCCGATGGAGCTGCTGGCCCAGCGCGGCCGTCCCAACACCGACGAGCTGTCGGCGCGCGAGCACGCCGTCCGGCTGATCGAGGGCGTGCAGGAGCACCGCGAGCGGATCGACGACCTGCTGGCCACCTACGCCACCGGCTGGACCCTCGACCGGATGCCGGCCGTCGACCGGAACCTGCTCCGGCTGGGGACGTTCGAGCTGCTGTGGGTCGACGACGTCCCCGACGGGGTCGCCGTCAGCGAGGCGGTGGCGCTGGCCACCGAGCTGTCCACCGACGAGTCCCCGCGGTTCGTCAACGGGCTGCTGTCGCGCCTGCAGGAGCTCAAGCCCTCCCTGGCCCTGTGATGGGTCTAGGGTGTCAGCCATGAACGCGCGGGGTGCCGGGCGGGTCCGCACGGCCGTGGTGTGGGACGCGCTGCGCCGCGTCGTGGACGAGCTGGCCGGGTCGTCGGGGGGTCTGGACGTCGTGGACGCCGGGGGCGGCACGGGCGGCTTCGCCGTCCCATTGGCCCGGCTCGGGCACCGGGTCACCGTGGTGGACGCCAGCCCCGACGCGCTGGC
>DATADI010000322.1:0-14139 GCA_036258615.1 Thermomonospora sp.
GCACTGGGCCCAGGGCGGCGGCGGGGGCGGCGCGCAGAGCCTGCTCCAGATGCGCGCCACGCTGGACGAGGCCGTCGAGGCCCTGCGGTCCGCCCGCGCCCGCGCCGAGCGGGCCTCGGCCGGGCTGGAGGCCGCCGCCGAGGCCGAGCAGGAGGCGCAGGCGGCGCTGGAGTCGGCCCAGGCCGCCGTCCACCAGGCCCAGAACGGTGTCAACCAGGCCCAGTCCGTGCTCGACCGGACCCGCGCGAGGCTGCGCGAGTTCGAGGCGCAGGCCGCCCAGGAGGCCCGGCAGGCCGCCCGGCTGGAGGCCGGGGTCCGGGCCGCCGAGGGGGAGGTGGAGCGGCTGACCAAGGCCCTGGACGCCGCCACCGAGGCCCGCGAGGAGGACCTGCGCGGCGTCGCCGAGCTGGAGGCCCGGCTCGCCGAGGCGGAGGCCGCCGCCGAGGCCGCCGACGACCTCGGCGAGGACACCGAGACCCGCGAACTGCTCGCCGAGCGCGTCCAGCAGGCCCGGTCCGCCGAGATGGAGGCGCGGCTGTCGGTCCGTACCGCCGAGGAACGCGTCCAGGCCATCGCCGGGCGCGCCGACGCCCTGGAACGCGGCGCGCGCCGGGAACGCGAGGAACGCGCCCGCGCCGCCGCCCGCCGTGAGCGCCGTCGCCGCCAGGCCCGGATCGCCCAGGCGGTCCTGCTCGGCGCGCAGGCGTCCCTGGAGCGCATCGAGGTGTCGCTGCGCGCCGCCGTCGCCGAACGCGAGGCCGCCGAACGGGCCAAGGCCGACCGCGAGGCCGAGCTGAAGGTCGTCCGGGGCCAGGTCCGGGAGCTGTCCACCCAGCTGGAGAAGCTGGTCAACGTCGTGCACGGCACCGAGGTCGCCCGCGCCGAGCAGCGCCTCCGGCTGGAGCAGCTGGAGGAGCGCGCGATGGAGGAGATGGGCCTGGAGGTCGCCACGCTGATCTCCGAGTACGGCCCCGACCAGCCCGTCCCGCCCGGCCCCGACGAGCCCGAGGACGCCCCGCCCGGCCCGTTCGACCGGGCCGCGCTGGAGAAGCGGGCCAAGGCCGCCGAACGCAAGCTGAGCCAGCTCGGCAAGGTCAACCCGCTGGCGCTGGAGGAGTTCGCCGCGCTGGAGGAACGGCACGCGTTCCTGACCTCCCAGCTGGAGGACCTCAAGAAGACCCGCAAGGACCTGCTCGACATCGTCAAGGAGGTCGACGACCGCGTCCAGCAGGTCTTCGCCGCCGCGTTCGCCGACACCGCCCGCGAGTTCGAGCGGATCTTCACCCGGCTGTTCCCCGGCGGCGAGGGCCGCCTCGTCCTCACCCAGCCCGACGACATGCTCGCCACCGGCGTCGAGGTGGAGGCCCGCCCGCCCGGCAAGAAGGTCAAGCGCCTGTCGCTGCTGTCCGGCGGCGAACGCTCCCTGGTCGCCATCGCCATCCTGGTCGCCGTCTTCAAGGCCCGCCCCTCGCCGTTCTACGTCCTGGACGAGGTCGAGGCGGCGCTGGACGACACCAACACCCAGCGCCTGCTGGGCATCCTGGAGGAACTCCGCGAGTCCTCCCAGCTGATCATCATCACCCACCAGAAGCGCACCATGGAGGGCGCCGACGCCCTCTACGGCGTCAGCATGCGCGGCGACGGCGTCACCCAGGTCATCAGCCAGCGCCTCCGCGAACGCGAACCCGCGTAGCCCCCGGCCCCGGTACGCCCGGTTTTTCCGGGGGGCGACCCCCGGACCCCCGAGTGCCGGGGCGGGTGATCCTCGCTCCGCCGGCGCTCCGCTGCGGTCACCCGCCCCGGGGACGGCTTGGTGATGTCATGGCGGGGCGTCTGGAACACTGGTGGGCGCTATGGAGACTGTGATCCTCATCGTCGCGCTGGCCGTGCTCGCCGTCGTGGTCGGCGGGCTGCTCCTGCTGAGGCCCGGGCGCCGCGCCGCCCGTCCGCCCGTACCGCCGCCGGAGGAGCGGGCGGCGACCGGGGGCGGCACCGCCGTCCTGGAGGAGGAGCAGGCGGCGCCCACGATCGAACGGGCGCCCCCGGTCGAGGAGAAGGCGCCGCCGAAGCCGGAGATCGAGGTCCCGCCGCCGTCGGCGGGGCGGCTGGTGCGGCTGCGGGCCAGGCTGGCGCGGTCCCAGAACGCGCTGGGCAAGACCCTGCTGGGGCTGCTGTCGCGGGACACGCTCGACGACGACGCCTGGGACGAGATCGAGGACACCCTGATCGGGGCCGACATCGGCGTCACGGTCTCCCGGGAGATCACCGACGCGTTGCGGACCCGGGTGCAGGTCCTGGGCGCCCGCACCCCCGGGGAGGTCCGCTCCCTGCTCAAGGAGGAGCTGGTCAAGCAGGTCACCGACGGGTTCGAGGAGCCCGTCGACCGGGTGCTGCGGACGGCCCCGCACGGCACGCGGCCCGCGGTGGTGATGGTCGTCGGCGTCAACGGCACCGGCAAGACCACCACCTGCGGCAAGCTGGCGCGGGTGCTGGTGGGCGACGGCCGCAGCGTGGTGCTGGGCGCCGCCGACACCTTCCGCGCCGCCGCCGCCGACCAGCTGGAGACCTGGGGGAGCCGCGTGGGCGCCCAGGTGGTCCGCAAGGACGAGGGCGCCGACCCGGCCAGCGTCGCGTTCGACGCCGTCAAGCAGGGCGTGGACGCCGGGGTCGACACGGTGATCATCGACACCGCCGGGCGCCTGCACACCAAGACCGGCCTGATGGACGAGCTGGGCAAGGTCAAGCGGGTGGTGGAGAAGCAGGCCGCGGTGGACGAGGTGCTGCTGGTACTGGACGCCACCACCGGCCAGAACGGCCTCCAGCAGGCCCGTGTCTTCGGCGAGGTCGTCAACGTCACCGGCATCGTGCTGACCAAGCTCGACGGCACCGCCAAGGGCGGCATCGTCGTCCAGGTCCAGCGCGAGCTGGGCGTCCCCGTCAAGCTGGTCGGCCTGGGTGAGGGCCCCGACGACCTGGCCCCCTTCGAGGCCGAGGCCTTCGTCGACGCCATCCTCGGCGACGACTGACCCCGCCCGCGCGGCCCAGGAGAGCGCACGCGTCCCATCCGTCACGGATGGGGCGCGTTTCCCTTTTCCGTGCGTTTCAAACCGTCACCAACTCCACATCCGGATCGGGAACCCGGAAGATTTGGAACGCACCAGCGGTGAGGGTTCGGAAACACTTCCGAAACACAGCGCGGACGGGTTTCACACCGTTGAAACACCCGAGCCGTCCGGGCGAAACCACCGGGCCGGAACCTCTACGCAGTCAGACGTTCCGTGCCGAGGAGGGGCTCTCTCCGAGATGAAGATCGATAGCGGCAGTACCGCCTGGTTGCTGGTGAGTACCGCACTCGTCCTGCTCATGACCCCCGGTGTCGCCTTCTTCTACGGCGGCATGAGCCGGGCCAAGAGCGTGCTCAACATGATGATGATGAGCTTCGTCAGCATCGCCGTGGTCGGCATGGTCTGGGCCGTGTACGGCTACTCCCTGGCCTTCAGCGACGGCGGCGGGCTGAACGACTTCATCGGCGGCTTCGACGAATGGGGCCTGGTCGGGCTGGAGACGCAGGCCACGACCGACGACGGCACCGGCATCCCGTCCCTGGTGTTCGTCGCGTTCCAGGCCACCTTCGCCATCATCACCGTCGCGCTGATCAGCGGGGCCATCGCCGACCGGGCCAAGTTCGGGGCCTGGGTGGTGTTCAGCCTGATCTGGGTCACCGTGGTCTACGTGCCGATCGCCCACTGGGTCTGGTTCTTCGGCCCCGAGGACGGTGAGGGCGGCTGGATCGGCGCCGGGCTCGGCGCGCTGGACTTCGCGGGCGGCACCGTGGTCCACATCAACGCGGGCGCGGCGGCGCTGGCCCTGGCGCTGGTGCTGGGCAAGCGCAAGGGCTGGCCGCGCGACCCGATGCGCCCGCACAACCTGCCGTTCGTGCTGCTCGGCGCGGCGCTGCTGTGGTTCGGCTGGTTCGGCTTCAACGCGGGCTCCGCGCTGGGCGCCAACGCCACCGCCGCGGTCGCGTTCATCAACACCCTGCTGGCCACCTGCGGCGCCGCGTTCGCCTGGATCGTGGTGGAGAAGCTCCGCGACGGCAGCTCCACGACGCTGGGCCTGGCCTCCGGCGTGGTCGCCGGGCTGGTCGCCATCACCCCCGCCTGCGCGTTCGTCACCCCGCTCGGCGCGATCGTGCTGGGCCTGGTCGCCGGGGCCGTCTGCGCCTACGCGGTCAGCCTGAAGTACAGGCTGGGCTTCGACGACTCCCTCGACGTGGTCGGCGTCCACATGGTCGGCGGCATCGTCGGCGCGCTGCTGATCGGCGTCCTGGCCACCACCGCCGTCAACGAGGCGGGCGCCGACGGCCTGCTGGCCGGCGGCGGCGTCGAGCTGCTCGGCAAGCAGGCGCTGAGCGTCGTCGCCACGCTGGCCTACTCGTTCGTCCTCACCCTGATCATCGGCAAGCTCATCGACGTGACCATGGGCTTCCGGATCAGCGAGGAGGACGAGGTCGCCGGCATCGACAGCACCGCGCACGCCGAGACCGCCTACGACTTCGGCGGCATCCACGCCGGTGCCGGCGCCGGGTCCGGCGGTACCCTCTCCCCGGCGCCCGCCGCCGACAGCGCCCCCACGAAGGTCGAGGCATAGCGATGAAGCTGATCACCGCGGTCATCAAGCCGTTCAAGCTGGACGAGGTCAAGGCCGCCCTGGAGACCTTCGGGGTCAAGGGCATGACCGTGAGCGAGGCCAGCGGCTACGGCCGCCAGAAGGGCCACACCGAGGTCTACCGCGGCGCCGAGTACAAGGTGGACCTGGTGCCCAAGCTGCGGGTCGAGGTGCTGGTCGACGACGCCGACGCCGAGGACATCCTCGACGTGATCGTCAAGGCCGCGCAGACCGGCAAGATCGGCGACGGCAAGGTCTGGGCCGTCCCGGTCGAGACGGTGATCCGGGTGCGCACCGGCGAGACCGGCCCCGAGGCCCTCTAGGCACGGGATCGGGGGAGCCACGACTCGGGGTGTCGCATCCGGGGCCGCGCCCCGGAGGAACGACGACGAAGGGCGTCCCGGCCCGCCACCGCGCGCCGGGACGCCCTTCCGCGCGCGTACGGAGACCCCGCGTACGGAGACCACGCGTACGGAGACGACGAGCGGAGCGGGCGGAGTGGACACCGAGACGGGCGGGGACACCGCGCGGGCACGGCGCGACCTGGCCGACGCGCGGGCGGAACGGACCGCCGAGCTGGACCGGTGGCTGGGCGGCCTCCTCACCGCCGCCGCCGAGGACGCCCCGGACGGCCTCGCCCTGGTCGCCGTCGGCAGCCACGGGCGCCGGGAGCTGACTCCGGGCGGCGACCTGGACCTCGTCCTGCTGCACCGGGGCCACGACGGCATCGCCGCCGTCGCCGACCGCCTGTGGTACCCGATCTGGGACAAGGGCCTCCGCCTCGACCACTCGGTACGCACCGTCGCCGAGGCCCGCCAGGTCGCCGCCGAGGACCTGAAGGCGGCCCTGGGCCTGCTCAGTGCCCGCTGGGTGGCCGGAGACCGGTCACTGGCCGACGAACTGCGCACCGGGGTGCTGGGCGACTGGCGGTCCGACGCGCGGCGCAGGCTGTCGGAGCTGGCCGCGATGACCCGCCGCCGCTGGGCCGACAAGGGCGAGCTGGCCTTCCTCCTCGAACCGGACCTCAAGGACGCCCGCGGCGGCCTCCGCGACGTCCACGTGATGCAGGCCGCCGCCGCCACCTGGGTCGCGCCCGGCCCCGCCGAACGCGTCCGCGCCGCCCACGACGTGCTGCTGGACGTCCGGCACGCGCTGCACGAGACCACCGGGCGCGCCACCGACCGGCTCGTCCTCCAGGAGCACGAGGCCGTCGCCACGGCCCTGGCGCTGCCCGACGGCACCGCCCTGCTCCGCACCATCGTCGAGGCCGCCCGGACGATCACCTACGCCGCCGACCACCTGTGGCGGCACGTCGACCGGTACTGCGCCGACCGGCGGCGCACCGTCCGCGCCGCCCGCCCGGGAGGGGGCGCCGGGCCCGTCGAACGGCATCCGGTCGGCGACGGCGCCGTCGAGCACGACGGGGAGGTCGTGCTGGCCCGCGGCGCCGACCTGACCGACCCGGTGCTGCCGCTGCGGGTCGCGTCCGCCGCGGCGCAGGCGGGCCTGCCGCTCGCCCCCGCCACCGTCGAACGGCTCGCCGCCGAGGTCGCGCCGATGCCGGTCCCGTGGCCCGCCGAGGCCCGCGACGCCCTGGTCTCCCTGCTCGGCGCGGGGGCCCCGGCGATCGGCGTCTGGGAGGCCCTGGACCAGGCGGGCCTGGTCGTCCGGCTGCTGCCCGACTGGGAACGCGTCCGCAACCGGCCGCAGCGCAACCCCGTCCACCGCTTCACCGTCGACCGGCACCTGGTGGAGACCGCCGCCGGGGCCGCCGCGCTCACCCGCGACGTGGCCCGCCCCGACCTGCTGCTGGTGGGGGCGCTGCTGCACGACATCGGCAAGGGCGCGCCCGGCGACCACTCCCGGACCGGCGCGGCCCTGGCCAGGAAGATCGCCGTGCGGATGGGCTTCCCGCCCGGCGACGTCCACGTGCTGGAGACCGTCGTCCTGCGGCACCTGCTGCTGCCCGACACCGCCACCCGCCGTGACCTGGACGACCCGATGACCGTCCAGACCGTCGTGCGCGGGGTGTCCGCCGTGCCCGGCCGGGGCCGTGAGGTGCTGGAGATCCTCGCCGCCCTCGCCGTCGCCGACGCCCAGGCCACCGGACCGGCCGCCTGGGGCTCCTGGAAGGCGGGCCTGGTCAGGGAACTGGTCCGCCGCGCCGACGCCCGCCTGGCCGGTGCCGCCCCCCGCCGTGCCGTCCTCGACCCGAGCCCCGAGCAGCTCGCCCTGGCCCGCCACGACGGCGCCGCCGTCCGCGTCGCGGGGTCCCGTGTCACCGTCGCCGTCCGCGACCGCCCCGGCCTGCTCTGGCGGGCCGCCGGGGTGCTGGCCCTGCACCGGCTGGTGGTACGCACCGCCCGGGTGTTCTCCTCGGCCGACGCGGGCACCGCCGTCCTGGACTTCACCGCCGTCCCCGAGTACGGCACCCCGCCCGACCCGGCCGCGCTGGAGGCCGACCTGCGCCGCATGCTCGCCGGCCGCCTCGACGTCGCCGCCCGGCTGGAACGCCGCGCCCGCTCGGTCCGCACGCGCCCCGGCGTCCCCGTGCCCCCGCCGCGCGTGACCATCGTGGACGACGCCTCCGCCACCGCCACGGTCGTCGAGGTCCGCGCCCACGACCGCCCCGGCCTCCTGTGGCGCATCGGCCAGGCCATCGGCGCCTGCGGTCTCCAGGTCGGCACCGCCCAGGTCGACACCCTCGGCGCGGAGGCGGTGGACGTCTTCTACGTGGTGGACACCGACGGCCACCCCGTCACCGACCCGGCCGCGCAGGAGGCCCTCCGCGAGAAGATCCTGCGGGCCCTTCCCTCGGGAGACGCGTCAGCGGCCGTCTAGGAGGGGCCGGGTCGGGTCCCAGGTGGTGCCGTGTTCGGCGTCGTGGCGGCGGCGGGCGATGCCCGAGAGGGCCTCCAGGACCACGCGGTTGCCGAGATAGGCGGTGATGTCGGCGTGGTCGTACGGGGGTGCGACCTCGACGACCTCGACGCCGACGACGGGCAGTTCGTAACAGATGCGCCGTACCGAGTCCAGGAGCTGGCGGGCCGACAGGCCGCCGGGTTCGGGGGTGCCGGTGCCGGGGGCGTGGCCTGGGTCGCAGACGTCGATGTCCACGGACAGGTAGACGCCGTCGCACTCGTCCAGGGCGATCTCGAACGCCTCCGACAGGCAGGTCTCGAGGCCCCGGCTGACGATCTCGGTCATCTCGTACGAGCGCATGCGCTGCTCGGCCATCCAGGCCAGGGTCTCCGGCTCGGGCCAGTAGCCGCGCAGGCCGATCTGCAGGAAGCGGTCGCCGCGGATCGCGCCCGACTCGATCAGCCGCCGCATCGGCTGGCCGTGCCCGTACAGGTGGCCGAACTCCATGTTCCCGGTGTCGGCGTGGGCGTCGAAGTGCAGCATCGAGATCCGGCCGAAGCCGTGGTGGCGGGCCACGCCCCGGGCGTCCGGGAGGGCGATCGTGTGGTCCCCGCCGAGGACCAGCGGCATCGCGCCGGAGGCGGTGATCGTGTGGACGGCCTCCTCGATGTTGGCGATGCTGCCCTCGATGTCGCCGCTGTAGCAGAGGACGTCACCGGCGTCGTACACGCGCAGGTCCTTGAGGCCGTCCACGCGCAGGGCGAGGCTCGGGCGCGACCCGTCGTGCGCCAGGTAGCACGCCTCCCGGAGCGCCTTGGGGCCGAACCGGGCGCCGGAACGGGCGGAGGTGCCGCCGTCGAACGGCGCCCCCACGATGACGACGTCGGCGTCCGCGAACGACGCGGGGTCGGACAGATCGCAGCGGTCCACGCCGAGGAAGGTGAAGTCGGGGCCGAACATGGGGCCGAACCTGGTCATGATCACGACAGTACGTCCGGGACGCCGCCGGATCGACCTCCGTGGTGTAAGGGCGGCGTCCGGTTTGTGTACAGGACGGTGACCGCCGAATCCTCGATACCCTGAAGTGGATTCTCCCGCTGAGTCTTCCTAGGACGGGTCCAGACACGTGTTCGAGACGCTCTCCGACCGGCTGACGTCGGTCTTCTCCTCGCTGCGCAGCAAGGGCAGGCTGTCGGAAGCGGACATCAACGCCACCGCGCGCGAGATCAGGGTCGCGCTGCTGGAGGCGGACGTGGCGCTGCCCGTCGTCAAGGACTTCATCGCGCACGTCAAGGAGCGCGCCACCGGCGCCGAGGTCTCGCAGGCGCTGAACCCCGCCCAGCAGGTCGTCAAGATCGTCAACGAGGAGCTCATCGAGATCCTCGGCGGCGAGACCCGGCGGATCCGGTTCGCCAAGACCCCGCCGACCGTGATCATGCTCGCCGGTCTGCAGGGCGCCGGCAAGACCACCCTGGCGGGCAAGCTGGCCCGCTGGCTGAAGGGCGAGGGGCACGCCCCGCTGCTGGTCGCCGCCGACCTGCAGCGCCCGAACGCCGTCCAGCAGTTGCAGGTCGTGGGGGAGCGGGCCGGGGTGCCGGTGTTCGCCCCCGAGCCCGGCAGCGGCGTCGGCGACCCGGTGGACGTGGCCCGCCGGTCGGTCGACCAGGCCCGGCACGCCCAGCACGACGTGGTCATCATCGACACCGCCGGCCGGCTCGGCGTGGACGCCGAGATGATGCAGCAGGCCATCGACATCCGCGACGCGGTCTCGCCGGACGAGATCCTGTTCGTGGTGGACGCCATGGTCGGCCAGGACGCGGTCAACACCGCCCAGGCGTTCATGGACGGCGTCGGCTTCGACGGCGTGGTCCTCACCAAGCTCGACGGCGACGCGCGCGGCGGCGCGGCCCTGTCGGTGCGGCACATCACCGGCCGCCCGATCATGTTCGCCTCCACCGGCGAGAAGCTCGAGGACTTCGACGCCTTCCATCCGGACCGGATGGCGGGCCGGATCCTCGACATGGGCGACATCCTCACCCTGATCGAGCAGGCGGAGAAGGCGTTCGACGCCGACCAGGCCGCCAAGATGACCACGAAGTTCGCCTCCGGGGAGGACTTCACCCTCGAGGACTTCCTCGAGCAGATGCAGATGATCCGCAAGCTCGGCCCGATCGGCAACCTGCTGGGGATGCTCCCCGGCATGGGCCAGGTCCGCGACCAGGTCAGCCAGATCGACGACAAGGACCTGGACCGGGTCACCGCGATCATCCGCTCGATGACCCCGTTCGAGCGCGCCAACCCCAAGGCCATCAACGGCTCCCGCCGCGCCCGCATCGCCGCCGGGTCCGGGACGACCGTCGGTGAGGTCGGCAGCCTGGTCACCCGGTTCTTCGAGGCGCAGAAGATGATGCGCCAGATGGCCGGCGGCATGGGCCTGCCCGGCATGCCCGGCGGGCGCCGCAAGGCGGCCAAGGGCAAGAACGCCAAGGCCCGCAAGGGCAAGCAGCGCAGCGGCGACCCCCGCAAGCGCGCCGCCGCCGGGAAGGGCTCCCCGGACGGCGCCGCCCCCCAGGAGACGACGCCGCAGCTCCCGCCGGCCCTCGGCGGCGGGCTCCCCGGCGGCCTGCCCGGCCAGCTGCCCCCGGGTTTCCAGATGCCCGACCTCGGCAAGCTGCAGGGGCGCAGGAAGAAGTAGCCGCGGCGCGCGGGGACGATGATCGATTGCGCTTTCGGCCGTGGTGTCTGGCAGAATGACAGGCTGGAAACCCGGTATCGGCAGGCGCCCTCTCTCGTCCTGGCGGCCCGGAGTCCATCCGAGCGGCCGGCCACCGGTGTCCCCACCTGGGGCGGGCTCGCTCAGCCATCTGGAATCTGGAGAACACCACACCCGTGGCAGTCAAGATCAAGCTCAAGCGTCTGGGGAAGATCCGGAACCCGCAGTACCGGATCGTCGTCGCCGATGCCCGTACCAAGCGTGACGGCCGGGCCATCGAGGAGATCGGCAAGTACCACCCCAAGGAGGAGCCCTCGCTGATCGAGGTCGACTCCGAGCGGGCGCAGTACTGGCTGGGCGTCGGCGCGCAGCCGACCGAGCCGGTGCTGAACATCCTCAAGATCACCGGCGACTGGCAGAAGTTCAAGGGCGAGCCCGGCGCCGAGGGCACGCTCAAGGTGGCCGAGCCCAGGGCCGACCGCAAGGCCGCCTACCAGGCCGCCATGCAGGAGGTCATGAAGGAGGGCGAGGGCGCCGCCACCACCGCCAAGTCCCGGAAGAAGGCCGAGCCGAAGGCGAAGTCGGAGGCCAAGTCCGAGGCCAAGGCCGACGAGCAGAGCGCCCCTGAGGCCGGGAGCGAGGGCTGACCGTGCTCGAAGAAGCGCTCGAGCACCTGGTCCGCGGGATCGTCGAGCACCCGGACGACGTCCAGGTGCGCCCCCGCCGGATCAAGGGCGGCCGGGTCCTGGAGGTGCGGGTGCACCCCGAGGACCTCGGCAAGGTCATCGGCCGCAGCGGACGCACCGCCAAGGCCCTGCGCACCGTGATCGGCGGCCTGTCCGGCGGCCGGTACGTGCGGGTGGACCTGCTCGACGTCAACGAGGTCCGCTGACATGACCACCGTGACCCGCCGGGGATGACCGTGGACGACCAGGTCGTCATCGGCCGTGTCGGCCGCCCGCACGGCGTCCGCGGCGAGGTCACGGTGGACGTCCGGACCGACGACCCCGGCTCCCGGTTCGCGCCGGGGGCCGTGCTCGCCACCGACCCCGAGGACGCGGGCCCGCTCACCATCGAGCACGCCCGCTGGCACTCGGGCCGGCTGCTCCTGCGCTTCGCCGGTGTCGGCGACCGGTCCGCCGCCGAGGAACTCCGCGGCACCTGGCTGGTCGTCGACGCCGCCGACCTGCCGCCCCTGGACGACCCGGACGAGTTCCACGACCGGCAGCTCGTCGGGCTGGCGGTGCTCACCACCGCCGGAACCCGGGTCGGCACCGTCGCCGAGGTCCGCCACCACGGGCAGGACCTGCTGGTCGTCGCCCGCGACGGCGGGGACGAGGCGCTCGTCCCGTTCGTCGCCGCGATCGTCCCCGAGGTCGACCTCGCCGGCCACCGGATCGTCATCGATCCGCCCCCCGGCCTGCTGGACGAGCCCTGACGATGCGCCTCGACATCATCTCGATCTTCCCCGAGTACTTCGCCCCGCTGGACGTCTCCCTCCTCGGCAGGGCCCGCCGCCGCGGCCTCATCGAGGTGAACGTCCACGACCTGCGGCAGTGGACCCACGACCGGCACCGCACCGTCGACGACACCCCGTACGGCGGCGGTCCCGGCATGGTCATGAAACCCGAGCCCTGGGGCGAGGCACTCGACGCCGTCCAGCAAGGGCTGGAGGGCCCGCCGCCCCGGCTGGTCGTCCCGACACCGAGCGGACGCCCGTTCACCCAGGCGCTCGCCGCCGACCTGGCCGCCGAGCCGTGGCTGGTGTTCGCCTGCGGCCGGTACGAGGGCATCGACACCCGCGTCGCCGAGGACGCCCGCACCCGGATGCGGGTCGACGAGGTCAGCATCGGCGACTACGTGCTGGCCGGCGGCGAGGTCGCCGTGCTGGTCATCGTGGAGGCCGTCAGCCGCCTGGTCCCCGGGGTGCTCGGCAACGTCGAGTCGGTGACCGACGACTCGTTCGCCCCCGGGCGCATGGAGGCCCTGCTGGAGGGCCCCGTCTACACCAAGCCGCCGGTCTGGCGCGGCCGGGCCGTCCCGGAGATCCTGCTGTCCGGCGACCACGGCGCGATCGCCCGCTGGCGCCGTGACCAGGCGCTGCGCCGCACCGCCGCGCACCGCCCCGACCTGGCCGCCGCGCTCGACCCGGCCCGGCTGGACGCCCGCGACCGGCAGGTGCTCGCCGAGGCCGGATTGCCGGTCGACGGCGAACCTGTGGCAGACTAGAGCGTCGGCCGTCTGTGTCGGGACGGCCTGGTGACTTTCCCAATCACGCGGCGCGATGCCCCACCCTCCACCGGGGGCCTCTCGATGCCCGCTCGCGACCACGAGGAACCGCTGTCATGCACACCCTGATCCAGGAGATCGAGAAGGCCGCGATGCGTGCCGACGTCCCGGACTTCCGTCCGGGCGACACGCTGAAGGTGCACGTCCGCGTCACCGAGGGCAACCGGAGCCGGATCCAGGTCTTCCAGGGCGTGGCGATCCGGCGGCAGGGCGGCGGCGCCCGCGAGACCTTCACGGTCCGCAAGATCAGCTACGGCGTCGGGGTGGAGCGGACCTTCCCGCTCAACAGCCCGTCGATCGAGAAGATCGAGGTCGTCACCCGCGGTGACGTCCGCCGCGCCAAGCTGTACTACCTGCGCAACCTGCGCGGCAAGGCGGCCCGCATCAAGGAGAAGCGCGACTTCTAGCCGCCGCGGCCCCGCCCCTGCGCCGTGGGCCGGTACGCGCGCCCCGGGAACCCTTCGCGGTGACCGGGGCGTTCAGTTTCCGGGATCATTCGCGATCTTCCTGGATCGCCGGGATCATCCGGGGTCGTCTTGGATCGTCTTGGATGGCCCCGGGGTCGTCCGGGTCGTCCCCGGGAGCGTCGGGGACCGTCCGGGATCGCCCGGGGAACGGAGGGGCGCGGCATGGCCGACGACACGGCGGTGCTCAGGGCCGTGGGGACCCGGCCGCTATAGGCTCGCATCGATGACTCACGAGGACGATCGGAGAGACGTGCGTTCCGAGGCCGAGGGCGCGGTGCCCGACGAGAAGCAGACCGTGACCCCCGGCGCGGAGGCAGCCGATCCCGCGCCCGGCCCCGACCCCGACCCGGCCCCCGACGCCGGGCCCGAGGACGAGGACGAGCCCGCCGACGACGAGGACGCCGACACCAAGGGCGCGAAGAAGCAGACCTCCTTCTGGAAGGAACTGCCGGTCCTCATCGGCGTGGCGCTGGTGCTGGCCCTGGTCATCAAGGCGTTCGCGGTGCAGGCGTTCTACATCCCGTCGGCCTCGATGGAGAACACCCTGCAGATCGGCGACCGGGTCCTGGTCAACAAGATCGTCTACCGGACCCGGGACGTCGAACGCGGCGACATCGTCGTCTTCAACGGCCTGGATTCCTGGGACCCCGAGGTCCAGGTCAGCGAGCCCACCAACCCGATCTCCAAGTTCTTCCACCTGGTCGGCGGCGCGTTCGGCGTCGTCCCGGGCGAGAAGGACTACATCAAGCGCGTCATCGGCGTCCCCGGCGACCGCGTCAAGTGCTGCGACTCCCAGGGCCGCATGACCGTCAACGGCGTCCCCCTCGACGAGCGCTCCTACCTGTTCACCGACCCGGTCACCGGCGAGCAGAACAAGCCCTCCAACGAGCCCTTCGACGTCACCGTCCAGCCCGGCAACCTCTGGGTGATGGGCGACCACCGCGAGGTCTCCTACGACTCCCGCCAGCACCGCGGCGACCCCGGCGGCGGCGCCATCCCGGAGAACCGCGTCATCGGCCGCGCCTTCGTCGTCGTCTGGCCCGTCAACCGCATCGACACCCTCCCCATCCCCAAGACCTTCCACCAACCCGCCCTGAACGCCGCCGCCACCCTCCACCCCGCCACCCCCCTGGCCCTGGG
>DATADI010000323.1:0-6036 GCA_036258615.1 Thermomonospora sp.
GCGCGGCGGTCGGCCTGCTCGGCCTGCCCCCGCGCCCGCTGCACCTCGCCCCACGCGGCGGCGGCGTCCCGCTGGGCGGACTCCTTCTCCTGCTGGAGCTGACCCAGCTCGGTGCTGACCTCGGCGACCTTGCGTTCGCCGGCGGCGAGCGCGTCGCCGATGAGGTCGGCCATCTGCCGCAGCCGCTCGACGATGTCCCACGGCTGCGCGTCGTGCTCCCGCCCGGCGGAGCCCTGCGGGGCCGTCGCCTGCGCGGGCACGACGGGCTGCGGTCCGGAGTCCGGACCGAGCGCCGGCCACGGCGTGCCCAGGTCCTGGACCGGCCGGTGGCCTCCCGATCCGTTGAGATCGCTCACTTGTCTCCTCGCCTGGAGGCTCGGAGCCGCGTTCGCCGGCTCGTCCTGCTCACTTGGTTCGCTGCGTTCCTCGCCTCACGGCTCGTCACTACGCTCACGCACGCACTCTAGTGCCGATCAGCACAGCGTTTGCCCTGTTTGGGCTCGAGATCCCAGATCTCAACTCGTTGTTAACAGATCATCCCGTCCCCGGGGCGGCGCCCGGCCGATGAGACAATCGCTGGTCATGGAGCTGCGCACCTTTTACCCGCCGATCGAGCCGTACGATTCCGGACTGCTGGACGTCGGTGACGGAAATCAGATCTATTGGGAGGTCTGTGGCAACCCGGACGGCAAGCCCGCGGTGATGCTGCACGGCGGGCCGGGCGGAGGGTGCACCCCCGACCACCGCCGGCAGTTCGATCCGCGCGCCTACCGGATCGTGCTGTTCGACCAGCGTAACTGCGGGCGGAGCACACCGCACGCCGTCGACCCGAATGTCTCACTGGAACACAACACCACCTGGCATCTCGTGGCCGACCTGGAACGGCTCCGTGAACATCTCGGGATCGACCGGTGGCTGGTGTTCGGCGGGTCGTGGGGCAGCACCCTGTCGCTGGCGTACGCGCAGGAACACCCCGACCGGGTCAGCGAGCTGGTGCTGCGGGGCATCTTCATGCTCCGCCCGTTCGAGCAGTACTGGTTCTACCAGGAGGGCGCGTCCCTGCTGTTCCCCGACGCCTACGAGAAGTACGTGTCGGTGATCCCCGAGGACGAGCGGGAGGACCTGGTGGCCGCGTTCGGCTCCCGCCTCAACTCCCCCGACCGGGAGGAGCGCGTCCGCGCCGCGCGGGCCTGGTCGCAGTGGGAGGCCACGGCGCTGACCGTCACGCCGCGCCCCGAACTGGTCGAGCACTTCGGCGAGCCCGACTACGCGGTGGCCTTCGCCCGCATCGAGCACCACTACATCAGCAACCACGGCTTCCTGGAGGAGAACCAGCTGCTGCACAACGTGGACCGCATCCGGCACATCCCCGCCGTGATCGTGCAGGGCCGCTACGACGTCTGCACGCCTCCCGCCACGGCCTGGGACCTGCACAAGGCGTGGCCGGAGGCCGAGTTCCACATGGTGGAGGACGCCGGGCACGCCTTCGACGAGCCGGGCATCCTGCACCGCCTCATCGAGGCCACCGACCGCTTCGCACGAGGCTGACCCCGCCCCTCCGCGTTCCGAACCCGGTTCGGTACGGTGGCGACCGGAACGCCGGACAGGGCTGAGAGGTGCCGATGGGTGACGGGGCGGCGATCGCCGGGCTCGGGATGACCGAGCTGGGCAGGGTCTACGGGCGCAGCCCGCGCCGACTGGCGGCCGACGCGGTGCGCCGCGCGGCCACCGACGCCGGGCTGCGGACGGCCGACCTGGACGGGCTGATCGTCAGCCACGGCATGGGCGGCTCCCCCGGCATCGAGCTGGCCGACACCCTCGGGCTGCGCGACCTGCGGCTGCTCACCCAGATGAACGCGTTCGGGGCCACCGCCGGGGCGATGGTCTCGTACGCGGCCATGTCGGTGAGCAGCGGCGCCGCGTCGGCCGTGGCGTGCGTGTTCGCCGACGCCCCGCTGCGGCCCAGGCAGTCGGCGGGCAGCGCGTACCACCGCGACGCCCGCGAGTGGTACGGCTTCGGCGGGATGACGGCCGCGCTGGGGTTCCGCAGCGTCAACGCCCTGTACGCGCTCGCCGCCCAGCGCCACATGGCCCGCTACGGCACCACCGGCGAGCACCTCGGGGCCATCGCCGTCAGCACCCGGCAGTGGGCCGCCATGAACCCGCTGGCGCAGATGCGCGAGCCCATCACCCTGGACGACCACCGCGACTCCCGCTGGGTCGCCGAGCCGCTGCACCTGCTGGACTGCTGCCTGGTCTCCAACGGGGCCATCGCCGTGGTCGTCACCAGCGCCGACCGAGCCCGCGACCTGGCCCGTCCCCCCGTCCACGTGTGGGGCTGGGGCCAGGGACACCCCGGGCACCGCAGGGAACGCGGCAGCGAGTTCGGCCTGACCACCGGGGCGGCCGTCTCCGGTCCCATCGCGATGAAGATGGCCGGGGTCACGGTCGAGGACATCGACATCGCCCAGCTCTACGACTGCTACACCTACACGGTGCTGGTGTCGCTGGAGGACTACGGCTTCTGCCCCAAGGGCGAGGGCGGGCCGTTCGCCGCCTCCGGCGCGCTCGGCCCCGGCGGCTCCCTGCCCACCAACACCGGCGGCGGCCAGCTGTCGGCCTACTACATGTGGGGCATGACGCCGCTGTCGGAGGCCGTCATCCAGGCCCGCGGCGACGGCGGCGAACGGCAGGTCGCCAAGAACGACGTCATCCTCGTCAGCGGCAACGGCGGCATCCTCGACCACCACTCCACCCTGATCCTCAGCCCCCACCGGAAGGGTGCGTGACCATGACCCCCGCGGACGTCGGGATCCTGCGCAGGGACGGCCGGACCGACCCGTTCTTCGACGGGACCGCCGAGGAGCGGCTGATGATCCGGCGGTGCGCCCCCTGCGGCCGGTGGTTCGCGCCCGACCAGACCGCCTGCGACGGGTGCGGCGAGGAGGAGCTGGAGTGGGTTGAGGCGAGCGGCGCGGCCACCCTGGTGACCTGGACGATCACCCACGGGCGGCCCGCCGAGGACGGGACGGCGCCGCCTCCGGCGTTCCTGGCCCTCGTGGAGCTGGCCGAGGGCCCGTGGCTGCACGCGCGGCTGGACGGCGTGGAGCGGGAGGCGCTGCGCGAGGGCCTGCCGCTGCGGGCGGTGTTCGTGCATCCGGACGAGGGCGAGTCGTACGTCCTGTTCCGTCCCTGATCACCCACTCTGGACCGAATGACGTTCGGTCCAGTAGCGTCGGGGCATGCGCACCGAGGTCTGCGAACTGCTGGGCATCGAGTTCCCGCTGCTGGCGTTCAGCCACTGCCGGGACGTGGTCGCCGCCGTCACCAACGCCGGCGGCTTCGGGGTGCTCGGCGCCGTCGCCTACACCCCCGAACGGCTCGACGAGGAACTGCGCTGGATCGACCGGCAGGTCGGCGGACGCCCCTACGGCGTGGACGTCCTCGTCCCCGCCAAGCTCGACCTGAAGGAGGAGTCCTCCGGCGGCCTCGACGCGCTACTGGCCACCGTGCCCCAGGAGCACTGGACGTTCCTGCACGACCTGTTCACCCGGTACGACGTGCCGCTGCCCGACTTCGACAGGGCCCGCAGGTCCGCCCCGCGCGGTGCCGGGACGCAGGTCACCCGGCAGGGCGCGCTCGACCTCATCGACGTCTCGCTGGCCCACCCCATCCGGCTGATCGCCAGCGCCCTCGGCCCGCCGCCCCCGGCCATGGTGGAGCGCGCCAAGGCCGCCGGGATCCCCGTGGCGGCCCTCGTCGGCACCGCCGAGCACGCCCGCCGCCAGGTGGCCGCCGGCGTGGACCTGATCGTCGCGCAGGGCGGCGAGGCGGGCGGCCACACCGGCGAGATCTCCACCATGGTCCTCGTCCCCGAGGTCGTCGACACGGTCGCGCCCGTCCCCGTCCTGGCCGCCGGGGGCATCGCCACCGGGCGGCAGATGGCCGCCGCGCTGGCCCTCGGCGCCTGCGGCGTGTGGTGCGGCTCGGTCTGGCTCACCACCGAGGAGGCCGAGACGCCCCCGCACGTCAAGGAACGGATGCTCGCGGCCACCTCCCGCGACACCGTCCGGTCCCGCTCGCGCACCGGCAAGCCCGCCCGCCAGCTCCGCTCCGCCTGGACCGACGCCTGGGAGGGCCCCGGCAGCCCCGGGACGCTCGGCATGCCGCTGCAGATGATCGTCGCCGAGGGCGCCATGCGGCAGATCAACAAGGCCGCCGAGTCCGGCAACCCCGGCGCCCGCGAGCTGGCCAACTACTTCGTCGGCCAGTGCGTCGGCCTGATGACCACCGTCCGGCCCGCCCGCCAGGTCGTCTACGACATGGTCGAGGAGTTCGCCGAGGCCCTCGACCGGCTCAACGCGCTCAGCGGTACTGGTTGAGCGGCCGTCCCGGGCCCCGGCGGATCTGCTCGACGAACAGGTGCGCCAGGGCCTCGTAGCCGCCCCGGGTCGGGTGGAAGCTCTCCGGCCGCGCCGCCAGCGCCGCCAGGTTCACCTTGAGCCCGTTGACGTAGGGGTCGGGGCTGCCGATCTCGTGGCCGGAGAAGGCGCTGTAGGCGTCGATGAACTCCACGCTGCCCTGGCCCCCGCCGGCCGCGACCTCCCGGTCCCGTTCGGCCACGACCTGCCGGATCACCTCGTTGAGGTCCCGCGCCCGCGCGTTCAGCCACTGCTGGTCGCGCACGCTCAGGTTGTCGCCGGTGGCCCCGGAGGTCTCGGCGAAGATCCGCGGATAGCCCAGCACGATCACCCGGGCCCGCGGCGACCGGGCGGTGATCGTGTCGAGCAGCCCGGTCAGCGAGTGGCGCAGCACCGCCAGCCGCTCGGCGATCTCCCGGCCCTGGTCCTGGCAGGCGCGGCTCCACGGCAGCCGGACCACGCAGCCCGCCAGCACCCGCGCGAAGCCCACGTCGTTGCCGCCGACGCTGATCGTCACCAGGCTCGTGCCCGGACCGATCCGGCCGGTCTGCGACGGCTCCCCCGACTTGCCCTTGATCACCGTCTCGGTCGTGGCCCCCGCGCACGCCCAGAACGCCGTGCCGCCCGCGAACCGGAACTGCCGGGACACCGCGTGGTAGTACGCCAGCGACGTCCGACGACAGCGGTTCGTCGGAGCCAGGTCGGCGGGGGTCGCGTAGGCCCCCTCCCCGGCGGAGTAGGAGTCTCCGAGCGCCACGTACGCGCCCCGGGTCGCCGCCTCGACCGGGGTGAGCGGGGTCCTGACCCGCGTCGCCTCCGCCACCGGTGAGGCCGCCACGGGCGGCCGGCGGCATCCGGCCCCGAACACCTCGCACCGGACCGCCGGCAGCCCCACCAGGGGCGCCACCATCGCCACGAGCAGCAGCGGCAGCAGCACGACGGCGGGCCACCGCGCGCCGAGCCGATGCCGCATGCTCCTCCACCACGTCGGGCCCGCCATCGCCTCCCCTCTCCACCGCCCGCCTGAGGAGACGCCCGAACCCCCGCCCCAGGTTCCCGCCTTTACATTGTAGATCCGTTTTGGGCCGGGTCCGCGGTGGTGAGGCGGCCCGCCAGCAGGAAGAGGGCCAGGGCGACGACCTCGACCGCCGCCGCGCCGAGCGGGAGCGCACCGCTGCCGAACGTGGACAGCAGGACGCCGCCCACCGCCCCGCCGCCGGAGACGCCGACGTACACGGCGCTGCTGTTGAGCGCCAGCGCCTGCGGCCCGGCGGGACCGGCGAGCGCCAGCAGGCGCGCCTGGGCGGGCGGCGGCACCGAGAACGACACCGCCGCCCACACCAGCAGCAGCGGCAGCAGCGCGAGCATCGGAAGGGGCCGCAGCGGCCAGCAGGCGGCGAAGACGCCCATGACGGCGGTGAACCCCGCGATGCCCATGAGCAGCGCGCGGTGCGGGCCCCAGCGGTCGGACGCCCGGCCGCCGAGCTGCCCGCCCGCCAGCCCGGCCAGGCCCGCCGCCGCGAACACCCAGCCAAGCATGGCCGGGCCCACCTCGCCCAGGTCGCGCAGGTAGGGGGCCAGGTAGGTGAGGACCATCATGCTGCCGAGCACGACG
>DATADI010000324.1:0-9668 GCA_036258615.1 Thermomonospora sp.
GCCACTTGCCCAGCAGGACGGCCGAGCGGCGGATCGGGCGGGCCAGCATCGCCAGCGCCGTGCCCGACTCGATCTCGCCGGCCAGGGTGGGGCCGGCGAGGAACGCGGTGCCGAGAGCGGCGATCAGGCTGAGGCCGAACATCACCAGGTTGAGCACCTGGGAGGCGGCCAGCCGGGCCTCTCCGCTGGTGAGGGAGCCGAAGTTGGCGTCGAGCCGGGAGAACCCCCAGGCGCTGAGGGCGAGCAGCACGAGCGTCATCACGGCGAGCGAGCGCAGCACGCGTCGCCGGGAGGCCTCCTGGAGGGTGAGGGCGGCGATCGTCAGCACGGTACGGGCGGTCATCGGGGGTCACCTCCCGGGTCGGCGCGGAGGATGTCCAGCAGCCGGTCCTCCAGGCTGATGCGGACGGGCTCGACGGCGTGCACCCGTACCCCGAGGGTGACCAGGTCGGCGACCAGGTCGGGCACGGTGGCGGCGTCCTGGTCGGCGAGCAGGGCGACGGTGAACGCGTCTCCGTCGCGGGTGAGCCGGCCGGCGGCGGCCAGCCGTGCCTCCGCCTCCGCGCCGACCCGGTCGAGGCGCAGCCGCAGCTCACGGCGGCCGAGCAGCTCGGCCAGCGTGCCGGAGGCGGCGACGCGGCCCTTGTCGAGGATGACGACCCGGTCGCAGACCCGCTCGACCTCGCCGATGAGGTGCGAGTTGAGCAGGACGGCGACCCGGCGGGCCTTGAGGGCCAGCAGCAGGTCGCGCACGTCGGCCCGGCCGATCGGGTCGAGGGCGCTGGTCGGCTCGTCCAGGACGACCAGCTCCGGGCGGGCCACCAGCGCGACCGCCAGCCCGAGGCGCTGCTGCATGCCCTTGGAGAAGCCGCCCACCCGGTCGTGGGCGCGGTCGGCCAGGCCCACCGCCGCCAGGCACTCGCGTCGCTCCTGCACCGGCACCGGGACCCCGGCGAGCCGGACGTGCAGGGCCAGCACCTCGGCGGCGGTGAGCCACGGCTGGTACCGGAAGAGCTCCGGCAGGTAGCCGACGCGGGCCCGGGAGTGCGGGTCCCGCGACGGCCGCCCG
This sequence comes from Thermomonospora sp., assembly GCA_036258615.1. Taxonomy (GTDB): domain Bacteria; phylum Actinomycetota; class Actinomycetes; order Streptosporangiales; family Streptosporangiaceae; genus Thermomonospora. The sequence continues at coordinate 1,070 of DATADI010000324.1, forward strand.
AGCAGCAGCACGTCCCCCGCGTCCGGGCGGACCAGGCCGAGCAGGATCTTGATGACGGTGGTCTTGCCCGCTCCGTTCGGCCCGAGCAGGCCGACCACCTCGCCGTGGCCCACGGTGAAGGACACGTCGTCGACCGCCCTCTGCCGCCGGTACCGCTTGCGCAGGCCCGAGCACCACACCGCCGGAGCGGGGGGCAACTCGGCGAGCAGCCGCTGTGCGGCCTCGGCGTCGGGAGCGGGGCCGCCCGGCCGGGCGGCGGGGCGCGGGGTCACCGGCCCCACCTCAGCCCGCGGGCCACCGACAGCACCTCGTCGGCGCTCAGCGAACCCGCCACCGCGGTGACCACACCGTCGGACACCCAGACCACGCCCGCCATCACACGGTCCCGCGAGGTGAGCACCGTCGCCGGGACCCCGCCGACGTCGGCGGTGGAGGTCGACAGCTTCTCGGCCGACACGAACAGCGGCAGCGTCGTCCCGGCACCGGAGAAACCGCGCAGCTGCGACGCGACGTTCGCGGGCAGGTTGGGCAGGGACAGCAGGTAGTCGCGGGCCGTCGCGAACGGGACGCCCGAGGAGTGCACGGTGGGCACGACCACGCGGGCCACGATCAGGGCCGGTGCGGGGCGGCCCTGCGACCAGGCCGCGGCGACCCCCGGCCCGGCGCTCAACCGGAACCGGCTGCCGTCCAGGCCGGCGGGCGGTGGCGGTGGCGTCCCGCCGGCCGCCGTGACGGTCTGCGCGGTCTTGGCGACCGAGAAGGTGAACACCGCGCTCACCTGGCCGCCGACCCGGTAGGTGGGCTCTCCGGTCACGCCGCGGGGCAGCCTGCCCACCCGCGGGACCGACAGGCCCGTGGCCCGCTGCGCTGCGGCGGCGTCGGGGACCGGGCGGACGTTGGCCTTCGCGGTCACCTCCAGGTCGCCGAAGGCGGACAGGTCGGGGAGTTTCACCAGGTCGGCGCGGGGCGCGGTGACCGGGGCGACCTGCTCGGCGCGGAAGATCCGCAGCCAGTCGGCGGCGGCGGCGACACTGGCCCCGCCCAGGAGGGCGACGACCCCGACGATCGCGAGCACCGGGTTGCGCAGCCGCGTACGCCACCGGCCGCCCGGGGCGCCGGAGGCGGCCGGGGCCGCCGGTGACCGTCCCTCGGCGGCGACCGCGTCGGCCAGGCGATGCCACCCCGCGTCCACGTCGACGGTGAACTCGGCGCTCAGCGCGATGTCGATGACCGCCGCGTCCTGCTGGGCGGCTGCCAGCCCGGACAGGCACACCGGGCAGTCGGCGACGTGCTCGCGGTCGGCGTCGGCGACGCCGTCCGGCTCGTCGAGGAGCCGGCGCAGCGTGCCGTCAGTCGGATGACGCATGACGGTTCAACTCCTTGCGCAAGGCGGACTCGGCGCGCCGCACGGTGGTGCCCACGCTGCCGGGGGAGAGATCGAGAGCGGCGGCGACCTCGGCGTAGCTGAGGCCGCTGTGCCGCAGGACGAGGGCGACGGCCTGCCTGCGGGGCAGCCGTGTCAGCGCCGCCCGCACGCGGCGGCGCTCGTCGCGGGTCACCACCGCGTCGGCGACGTCCGGGCTGACGGTGTCGCCGCCGTCGGCGGCCTCCTCACGGGAGGCGCGACGACGGCCGGAGCGCAGATGGTTGAGCGCGGTGTGCGCAGCCGCGACGGACAGCCATCGCGACGCCTCGCCGGCCGGGACCGAGGAGCGCGCGAACGTCAGGAACACCTCCTGCGCCACGTCCTCGGCCTCGTCCCGGGAGCCGAGGACCCGGGCGGCGACCGTCACGACCCGCGGATAGGTCGCGCGGAAGACCTGTTCGAGGTCCGGCCGGACCGCCTGTCGTTCCGGAGGACCCGACACCACCACGCCGTCCTTCCGCTCGGCTCGCCCGGCCACCACACCCCGTCCTTCCCCGGACGGGGCGGCCGGCGGCGCGGCGGCCGGTGCACTCGCACCATGTCTCACAAGGTCCACATCTGTAGAGCACCGCCGACGCCGCACATGTGACACCGGCCGCCGAAGCGACCCGCGAAAGATCAACAACGCAGCGGCCGTTCCGCCGCGAGGAAAGATCACACCTTCACCGGCTCGACAGCATATCCGGCCACCCAAAATCCGGGTGTGAATGGCAGACGCACCCCCCATTCATGTCAAATGCGATGGAACGGTATACGTCGTGCCCGCAGGGTGATAGTCACCGTGCATGAAGCGGTCGTTGGTCTGCGGTGTGGTCTCGGTGGCCACGGTGTTCTCGGTCACTGCGGCGCCCCCGGCGGAGGCCGCGCCCGGTTGGGCGTCGGTGTGGCGCGACGATTTCACCGGCCGGAAGGGCGCGTTGCCCTCGTCCACACGGTGGATTTTCGATCTCGGCCACGGATACCCCGGCGGCCCGGTGAACTGGGGACGGGTGAGGTCCAGTCCTACACCAAGAACCACGCCAACATGGGCCTCGACGGCTCCGGCAGGCTGCGGATCACCGCACAAAGGGACTCCCGGGGGCGCTGGACGTCGGCTCGCATCGAGTCCCGCCGCGCCGATTTCAAGGCACCACCGCGCGGAATCCTGCGTGTCGAGGCGCGCCTTCGCCTTCCCCGGCTCTCAGGCCGGTCCGCCGCCGGATACTGGCCCGCCTTCTGGATGCTCGGTTCGCCCTATCGAGGGCACTACTGGAACTGGCCCGGCATCGGCGAATTCGACATCATGGAGAACGTCAACGGCCTGCACTCCGTCTGGGGCGTCCTGCACTGCGGCAGCAGTCCCGGCGGCCCGTGCAACGAGCCGAATGGGCTCGGCGTCCGACATCGGTGCCCCGCAGGGGCCTGCCAGGCGTCGTTCCACACGTATCGGCTCGAATGGGGGACCGCCCACCGCGGCGACGGTCCCGGGCCGTTCCCTGTGGGTGGACCACGTCGTCGTCTCGGCCTGGCGTCCCTGACCGACCCTGTGACGCACGTCACTGCGACTCGGCGGGGGAGGAGCGACGGGTTTCCGGATGGTCGGCGGTCTTGATACGGACCGAGCCCGACCATCACAGCGGAGTGTCCCATGTCCGATTCGTCGTTCCAGGTAGCCGTCGTCACTGGGGCCGGCCGTGGCTTCGGGCGCGCGATTGCCGCTGCGCTCGTCGCCGCGGGTACCGAGGTCGTCGGTATCGCCCGCGACGACCAGGAGTTGCACGCAGTCCACGAGGAACTCGGTGAGGGGTTCAGGCCCATCACCGCCGATGCCACGGACGAGACGCTCGCGGAGAACGTGATCCGCGAGCACCGTCCCGGCCTGCTCGTACTCAACGCCGGGGTCGCGCCGCACATGGCGCCGGTGCATGAGCAGACCTGGGAGACGTTCAGCCGTCACTGGCACGGCGACACCTGCCACGTCTTCGCCTGGACGCGGGCGGCGCTGCGGGAGCCGCTGGCGGCGGGCGGCGTGGTCGTCGCGATGTCCAGCGGGGCGGCACTGGGCGGATCCGTGCTCAGCGGCGGGTACGCCGGTGCGAAGGCCGCCGTCAGGTATGTCAGCGGATACGCGAACGAGGAGTCCTCGCGGGCCGGGCTGGGCCTTCGGTTCGTCACGCTGTTCCCCCGCCTGGCCCCCGACACCGGAGTCGGCTCCGTGGCGGTCGACGGGTACGCCGCGCGGAACGGTGTCGGCCGGGACGCCTTCATCGAGGGCCTGCAGCCGATCGTCACCCCGGAACTGGTCGCCAAGGCCGTGATGGACGTCGCCGGGGACCCCGGAAGCGCGACGGAGTACGTCGTCAGCGGTACCGGGCTGCACCCGGTCGGCTGAGCCCCGCCCGCCGTGAAACTTTCGGGAGAACCCGCGATGTCGTCGGACGCCGAGTTCGCCGCCCTGGCCGAGCCGTACCGGCCGGAACTGCTCGCGCACTGTTACCGGCTTCTCGGCTCCATCCATGACGCCGAGGACCTGGTGCAGGAGACCTACCTGCGAGCGTGGCGGGCGTTCGACCGGTTCGAGGGCCGTTCCTCGGTGCGGCGGTGGCTCTACAGGATCGCCACGAGAGCATGCCTGACAGCGTTGGAGACCCGCTCTCGGCGGCCCCTCCCGTCGGGACTGGGCGCGCCTTCGGAGGACCACCGGGTGGCGGTCGCTCCCGGTGAGCCGTCGGTGCCCTGGCTTCAGCCCGCGCCTGACGCGTTGTTCGGCCCGGCCGACCCGGCGGCGATCGTGGTGGGGAGAACCGGGGTACGGCTCGCGTTCATCGCCGCGCTGCAGTACCTGCCCGCCCGGCAACGGGCCGTGCTGACGTTGCGTGACGTGCTGGCGTTCCGGACGGCCGAAGTCGCCGAGATGCTGGACACGACCACCGCGGCCGTCGACAGCGCCCTGCGTCGCGCCCGAGCCCGCCTGGCCGAGTCCGGGCCGGTCGAGGACGACCTGGCCGAGCCCGACGAGGAGACCCGGCGGACCCTCCTCGACGGCTATGTGGACGCGTTCACCCGGGCCGACCCCGACGCGCTGGTCACCCTGCTGCGGGCGGACGTCGAACTGGAGATGCCGCCGATCCCGACCTGGTTCACCGGCCGGGAGGCCGTCGTCGGGTTCCTGGCCGGCCGGGTGCTGCGCAGGGACCGGTGGCGGATGGTGCCCACCAGCGCCAACGGCCAGCCCGCCGCCGTCGCCTACAAGCACACGGGCGACGGCCGGTACGAGGCGCACGGCGTCGAGGTCCTCACGCTGATCGGGGCCCGCATCAGCCGCATCACGGCGTTCCACGACCCGAGCCTGGTCCCGGCCTTCGGTCTCGCACCCGCACTCACCACCTGAACCACCGAAACACCACCGGGTGCCTCTTCGTACGACATGACAAGGAGGGTGCACATGAGCACCCAGCAGGCAGTGCCGCATCCGGGCAGGGCGAACCTCGTCCTCGCCACGCTGTTCGCAGGAATGTTCGTGCTCGGCAGCGCCGAACTGCTCGTGGTCGGCGTGCTGAACCTGATCGCCGCCGACCTCGGCGTCTCCATCCCCGCCGCGGGCACGCTCGTGACCGCGTACGCGCTCGGGCTGGCCATCGGCGGTCCGATCCTCACCGCACTGACGATCAGGCTGAACAGGAGGACCGTTCTCGTCGGCACCCTCGCGCTGTGCGTCCTGGGCAACCTGGTCGTGGTGCTGACCGCCAGTTACGGGCTTTTCCTCGCGGCGCGTGTGCTCACCGGCGCGCTCCAGGGCCTGTTCATCGCCGCCGCGTTCGTGGCGGGCATCTCGGTCGTGCCGCCGGAGCGGATGGGCCGGGCGATCTCCGTGGTCGTGTCCGGCGTCGCGGTGTCGGCCGCGCTGGGCGTGCCGCTGGGGACGCTGGTCGGCCAGGCGCTCGGCTGGCGGGGCTCGTTCACGGCGATCGTCGGGTTCACGATGGTCGCGCTGATCGCCACGCTGGCCTTGGTGCCGTCCGTGCCCGGCGCCGGTGGCGGCGCGGGCGACCAGGCCAGGTACGCGTTCGCGCCCCGGGTGCTCGCCGTGCTGGCGCTGAACCTCCTGGTGTTCGCGGCGTCGTACGCGGCGCTGACGTACATCGTGCCGTTCCTGGAGGACGTCACGGGGATCTCCGGTGCGCTGATCAGCGCGTTCCTGCTCGTCTACGGTGTGGCCACGGCGGTGGGCTCGTTCGGCGGCGGCCGGTTCGCCGACCGGAGCGCCGCGCGGACCCTGGTCGTCGCGGCCACCGGCGTCGCCGTCTCGCTGCTGGCGCTGCACCTCGTCGGCGCGGTCGCGTTCCTGGTGGCGCTGGTGCTGCCGGTCTGGGGCGTGTTCGCCTTCGGCATGGTGCCCTCGCTGCAGTACCGCGTCATCAGCCTGGCCGGTCCCGGCGGGGCGCTGGCGCAGTCGCTGCCCGCCTCCGCGGCCAACGTCGGCATCGCGTTCGGCTCGTTCGCCGGGGGCGTGGCGATCGACGCTTTCAGCACCTCGGCCGCGTTGGTCACCGGCCTGGTCCTCGCCGTGGTCACCATTCCGGTCGCCTGGGCCACGGGCTTCCTGCGGCCACCGGTGGTCGAGGACGCGAAGGAGCCGATTCCCGAGGCCGCGTGAGGAACGACGCTCATCGGCTCGGGAACTGCGCCGAAGCGCGCAACATCTCCGAAGAGGGCCAGGAAGTGACAGGAGGCTCGATGGCGGACGTTCCCCGGGCCGTAGCGGTGGCGATGAGGGTCTGCATCCGGCGGCTCGCGCGGTCCCAGGAGAACTCGGCCGCCCACGAACGGCAGGCCACGGCGATCTCACGCCGCCGCGTGGTGTCGGCCAGCTCCTTGAGCGCGCGTTCGGCCGTGTCGGCGAGCGTGTCGTCCTCCGGGTCGCTCAGCCATCCGGTGACACCGTCGCGTACGGCATCGCGCAGCCCGTCCACGTCGTACGCGAGGGTGGGGACGCCGAGGGTGGCCGCCTCGATCACGCTCAAACCCCAGCCCTCGCCCTGGGAGGTGCTCACATGCAGGTGGGCGCGCGCGACGAGGGCCGACTTGGCCTCCTCGGGCAGGTGACCGTGCAGGGTCACGACGCCGTCCAGGCCACGGCGTGCGGTCTCGGCGGCCAGCGGCGACGCGAGCGGGCCGGTGCCGACGATGTCCAGCCGAAGGCCGGGGTGCCGTTCGGCGAGGTGTTCGGCCAGGTCGAGCAGGCGGAAGGGCCGCTTGTGAGGGACCAGCCGGGTCACGCACACCAGCCGTGGCCCGGTCTCCTCCACGTCCACCGGCGGCGCCTGAGCCGGGGACGGCGTGCCGTTGGGGACGATGTGGACGGTGCCGTTCCAGCCGAGCCGCCGCCTGACGGCGCGCAGGGTCGAGGGCGACACGACGATGAAGGCGTGGCGGCGGTAGGCCAGGCGGCTGACCGGGCCCTCCAGGAACCTGCCGAGCCGCGCCATCCATCCGGGCAGGTACAGCCCGAACTGCGCGTCGTGGACATGGTGGATCACGCAGAACACCGGGACGCGGCGCGGCAGGGCCCAGGGAGTGAAGAACGGGATGCCGTTCTGGCAGTCGATCACGGCGTCGAAGGAGCGCCGACGGGTCAGCATCCACGCCAGGACGAGCGGGTACACGGTGAACCGCCCGCCCATCCGTACGAACCGCACGCCCTCGACCCGTTCACGACGCCGCTGGCCCGGTGCGCGGCAGGTCACGAAGGTGACGTCGGCGCCGCTCGCGGCCAGCCGCCGGGCGTGCCCCCACGCGTAGCGCTCGGCTCCGCCCGCGGCGGGATGCCACGGGTCCCGCCAGTTCACGACGGCCAGGCGCGTCCCGGCGTTCCTCATCGCCCGGCCTCGTAAGGGGCGGGGAACGAGGGCGCGAAGGCCGGGGGGCGCCGTCGTCCGGCCAGGGTCCGGATGCGGGCCACGTCCATCAGGCATCCGGCCGAGTGGCGGCCGACGGAGAACGTGCTGCCCGGCCGGTCCCGCCACACCACGGGGATGTCGGTGACGGTGGCGCCCCGCCGGATGCAGTGCATCAGCAACTCCACGTCGAACGCGAAGCCCGTGGTCCGCACGTCCGCAGCCGCCGCCCGCGCCAGCGGCCCGGCGAAGAACTTGAAGCCGCACTGCGTGTCGGGCAGCCCGCCCGCCAGGTCGCGGACCGCCCGGTTGAACGCCAGCGCGCCCAGCCGCCGCAGCACGCTTCCGTGCTCGTCCACCTCGGAGGCGGGATGGCGGCGTGACCCCACCACCACCGGATGCCCGTCGCACAGCAGGGCCAGCACCCGGTCCAGCGCCCCCAGGTCGGTGGCCATGTCCGCGTCGACGAACCCGACGTACGGGGCGCGGGTGGCCAGCAGCCCGGCCCGCACCGCAGCGCCCTTGCCGGGCCGCGCGCAGCGCACCAGCCGTACGGGCCCGAACGCCTCCCACGCCCGCACGATGTCGGCCGTGGCGTCGGTGCTTGCGTTGTCGACCACGACGACCTCCGCCGGAACCGGCAACCGGCTCAGCTTCCCGCACAGCAACGCCAGGCCCGCCGGAAGCCGCTCCGCCTCGTTGCGGGCGGGCACGACGATCTCCAGCACGGGACCGTGACCGCCCATCACGTGCCTCAGCGGGTTCCGTAGTTGTACAGCGGGTCGGTGACCGCGTCGTCGGACGTGGCGCCGACCATCTGCGCGGCGCCCATGGAGACGCCGCCGGCCAGCAGGAGACCGACGAGCACGGCGATCACGATGCGCATCACGAGGTCCTTTCGGGGAGCGCGACAGGGGAGGAACGCCCGGCCGGGCAACGGGGTTACCCGCAGGTAGTCGCATCGAGAGCATGGTGTCCTGCGTCACACGGCGTCTACGGAACCCGCTCCAAAGATGCTTGTCGCAGCGGACCAAAAACCCGCGCTGACCTCGGACGATGTCAGTATCGAGGCGGTCGGGGCGCCTGGCTACCGGCGGCGGCCGACGGTGAGAACGGCCGACCAGTGGCGCGTGAGCCGCCCGTCCGGGCGGGCGGCGAGGAGGCGGCGGATCTCTCGGTGGAGGTGTTCGCGTTCGGCGGGCTCCAGGGCGATGTGCCCGGAGAAGGTCCGCAGCAGGGCGATGTACTCCTCCGCCGTGTAGCGCAGCGCCCACTCGGCGCTACGAGTGGGCGCTGC
>DATADI010000325.1:0-4545 GCA_036258615.1 Thermomonospora sp.
CCGAGCTCACCCTACCCACGCGGTTCGGTTCCTCCCGCCCGGAGAAGCAGAGCGCGGATCTGTTCAACCTCCGCTCGCCATACGGCGGCGTCATCGGGATCGACCCACCCGTCGCTCATACCCGAGTCCTGGTCCAGTGCACGGGTCAAGGCCGCGGCCGCAACGGCCCGCAGTTCAGCGGGGAACATCGGCAATGGCCGCGTGGGAGCACCTTCATCGGTGGCGTACCGTTCACCACCGGGACACTGGCTTGCCACAAGGGCTGCGGCAGCGACCCCTTCCGCACCGTCGTCGATACGCCCCGTGCTGCGGGCCATTCTGCGGAGTGTGCTGCCCACAAGCTCCAGCCGGGCTTCTGCATCAGCCAAATCGAGTTCATCGGCGAAGTCAGCCGCAGAATCGCTGTCAAACGGCCCCGTGCCCCACGTTCCCATCGCACTCCTCTCGCGCACTCGGATTCTCATCACAGAGGCATCATCGGGCAACTCGACCAGGGGTGCCGCACTTTCATGATCTCCGGCATGTCGGCAACACGCTGGCTGCGACGACGGGGGCGAGTCTCAAGGAACTGATGACCCGTATGGGTCACTCCTCGACCCGAGCGGCGTTGATCTATCTGCACGCGAGCCAGGATCGGGACAAGGCCATCGCCGAGGCACTGGGGGATGCCTACCGGGCGGACCGAGACAACGGGGAAGCGCCCTAGCAGCGATCGGGCACGCAACGGGCACGCGAGCGCGGGAAGTCCCGAAAATGATCAGAGGCCCAGGACGAGGATCATGCCCTCGGCCTGGGCCTTCATCGTGGGAGCGGGCGACGGGAATCGAACCCGCGTAGCCAGTTTGGAAGACTGGGGCTCTGCCATTGAGCTACGCCCGCGTGGGCCGGGCCGGGAGCCCCGGTCGGCCACGTGTGTAGGGTACAGGCTCTCCGGGGGCGTTCGCGCGGTGGCGTGGGCCACGGCGCGGCCTCTTTGGACGGCGCCCGGGGGTCAGCCCACGTCGCGGGTCAGGAGGTCGTCCTCGGTTTCGCGGCGGATCAGGAGGTGGGGTCGGCCGGAGTGGACGGAGACCACGGGGGGTCGGCGGACGAGGTTGTAGTTGGACGCCATGGAGTGGTGGTAGGCGCCGGTGCAGGAGACGGCGAGGAGGTCGCCGGGGCGTAGGTCGGCGGGGAGCGGGGCGTCGCGGACGAGGAGGTCGCCGGCTTCGCAGTGGCGTCCGACGACGGTGACGGGGCGTTCGGCTCCGGAGGTGACGCGGCCGACGAGGCGGACGCTGTAGCGGGCCCCGTAGAGGGCGGGTCGGGGGTTGTCGCTCATGCCGCCGTTGACGGTGGCGAAGACGCGGCCGGTGGCGGTGCGCTTCACGCCGATCACGCGGTAGAGGGTGACTCCGGCGCGGGCGATGATGGCTCGTCCGGGCTCGATGACCAGCCGTGGCGGCGGGAAGCGGTGGTGGGCGCACGCGGTGTGCAGGGCGGCCCGTACGGCGTCGGCGACGGTGCCGGGGGAGAGGGCGGGGTCGCCGGGGACGTACGGGACGGCGAAGCCGCCGCCCAGGTCGAGCTGGTCGAGGATGACGCCCTCGGTGTCGCGCAGCCGGGCCATGAAGGCGATGACGCGTTCGGCGGCCAGGGCGTACCGGGCGGGGTCGTCGATCTGCGAGCCGAGGTGGCAGTGCACGCCCACCAGGCGCAGGCGGCGCTGGGCGAGGACGCGCCGGGCGGCCTCGGCGGCGGCGCCGGAGCGGATCGAGAACCCGAACTGCTGGTCCTCGGTCCCGGTGGTCAGCGAGGCGTGGGTCCCGGCGTCGATGCCGGGGATCACCCGCAGCAGGACGGACTGGGCGGCCGGCGGCCGGTCGGCGGCCATCACCGCGAGCCGGGAGATCTCACCGGCGGTGTCGACGACGATCCGCCCGACTCCGTACTCGAACGCCGCCTTGAGGTCCTCGGGGGTCTTGCCGTTGCCGTGCAGGAGGACCCGGTCGGCGGGGAACCCGAGCCGCCGGGCCACGGCGAGTTCGCCCGCGGAGCAGGCGTCCAGTGACAGGCCCTCCTCCCAAATCCAGCGCAGCGTGCCGCGGCACAGGAACGCCTTGGCGGCGTAGGCGATCTCCGCGCCGGGGAAGGCGCGCCGGAACGCCCGGCACCGTTCGCGTACCTCCGTCTCGTCCAGGACGTGGACGGGCGTGCCGTACCGGTGGGCGAGTTCGGTCAGCCGGACGCCGCCGATCTCCAGGTCACCGGTGGCCAGGGGGCGCGCCGTGGTGGGCCAGACCGCCGAGTCGAGGGGGTTCTTGCCATGGGCCAGCAGCATCGGGGGGCTCCTCGAGGAGGGGACGCGCGAGCAGCTCGCGCAGCAGGAGGGACGTGGTGGTGCGTTCGGCGCCGCCCGCCCTGCGCAGCAGGGCCAGTTCGTCGTGCAGGGCGGCGAGGTCGGGGCACGACAGCCGCAGCTCGTAGTCGTCGTCGCCGGTCAGCGCCCACAGCGCCCGGGTCACGGGACGGGCGAGCGCCCAGGTCTCGAACGACGCGGCCGTGGCCAGGGCCGACAGGCGGACGCGCACGAGCGCCTCGACCGGGCCGGTCATGACGGCGCCGGGGCCGGGGGTCTCGCGGGCGTCAGCGACAGGACGACCGGGTCGAGCGCGCCGCGGACGTCGACGTGGATCCGGGTCACGCCCAGGGGCCCGAGCAGGGCGCGCAGCGCGGGCGGCGACAGCCGGACCCACTCCTGCTCGGGCCCGAAGACCCGCACCAGGTCGGCGTGCGTGCTGAACGCGAGGCCGACCCTTTCGCCTTCGGGCAGCCGGCCCGTCCGCAGGGTCACCGAGCCGGGTCCGGACCGTCTGACCGGGACCCAGAACACCTGGTGCTCACCTGGTCTGTTCAGGACGTTCACAAGGTCCTGATTGAAGGGCGGCGCCGGGGCGGGCGACAAGCGGCTTAACGGTTCCTTGACGCCGCGGCGCACGGTGCGCCGGAAGGGCGTCAGGAACGCGTTAAACGCATCGGTGCGGGCGTTAGGGAAGCGTCAAGGCGTCTCGAATGCGCCGGTCGGCGGCGTTTGACTCCCCGGGTGCCCGCCGGGCCGTGTCCCGCGGGCCCCGATCCGCGACCAAGGAATCGAGAGATGTCTGATCTGGCGTTCGTCGCCCTGACGTTGGCGATCTTCGCGCTGTTCGCGCTGGTGGTGAAGGCGGTCGAGCGGCTGTGAGCGTGGAGAACGCGGTCGGCCTGGTGCTGGCCGTCGCGCTGGTGGTGTTCCTGGTGGCCGCCCTGCTGTTCCCGGAGCGTTTCTAGTGGGCCCGACGGCGGCGGGGGTCTGTTTCCTGGGGTCCCTCGTGCTGGCGCTGGCGCTGGTCCACCGGCCGCTGGGCGACCACATGCACCGCGTCTACACCGGGACGCGGCACACGCGTGTGGAACGTGGCATCTACCGGCTCGCGGGCGTGGACCCGGCCGCCGAGCAGCGGTGGGGCGTCTACGCCCGCGGCGTGCTGGCGTTCTCGGCGGCCGGGGTGCTGTTCCTGTACGCCCTCCAGCGGCTGCAGGACCGGCTGCTGCTGAGCCTGGGGTTCGCGCCGGTCAAGCCCGACCAGGCGTGGAACACCGCGGTCAGCTTCGTCACCAACACCAACTGGCAGTCGTACTCGGGCGAGTCGACGATGGGTCACCTCGTGCAGATGACCGGGCTGGCGGTGCAGAACTTCGTGTCGGCGGCCGTCGGCATGGCCGTCGCCGTCGCCCTCGTGCGCGGCTTCGCCCGCCGCCGGACCGAGCGACTCGGCAACTTCTGGGTGGACCTCACCCGGGGCTCGCTGCGGATCCTGCTGCCCCTGGCGTTCGCCGGGGCGGTCCTGCTGGTCGCAGGCGGCGTGGTGCAGAACTTCTGGGACCCGGCCGACCACACCGTCCGTACCCTCACCGGCGGCGAGCAGCCGCTGACCGGCGGGCCCGTCGCGAGCCAGGAGGCCATCAAGGAACTCGGCACCAACGGCGGCGGCTTCTACAACGCCAACTCCGCACACCCGTTCGAGAACCCCACCTCGTGGACGAACTGGCTGGAGATCTTCCTGATCCTGCTGATCCCGTTCTCGCTGACCCGCACGTTCGGGCGGATGGTGGGACAGGCTCGGCAGGGGTACGCGATCGCCGCGGTGATGACCGTGCTCGCGCTGCTCAGCGTCACGGCGACGATGGTCTTCCAGGGCCTCCACCACGGCACCGTGCCGACGGCGGCGGGAGCGGCGACCGAGGGGACCGAGACGCGGTTCGGGGTGCTGAACTCGGCGGTGTTCGCCGCCGCGACGACGCTGACCTCGACCGGCGCGGTGGACTCCTTCCACGACTCCTACACCAGCCTCGGCGGCATGATGACGCTGCTCAACATGATGCTCGGCGAGGTCGCGCCCGGCGGGGTCGGCGCGGGCCTGTACGGGATGCTGGTGCTCGCCGTGATCACGGTGTTCGTGGCGGGGCTGATGGTCGGCCGCACCCCCGAGTACCTGGGCAAGAAGATCGGCGCCCAGGAGATCAAGC
>DATADI010000326.1:0-18856 GCA_036258615.1 Thermomonospora sp.
TCGTCCGCGCCGGGCACCCGGAACGGGATCCTGGCCTCGTGGATCTTCTTCTTGGCCCGGGTGATCCGCTTGGCCATCGTCGCCGCCGGGACCAGGAACGCCCGCGCCACCTCCGGCGTGGTCAGCCCGCCCAGGTACCGCAGCGTCAGCGCCGTGCGGTCCTCCTCGGCGAGCGCCGGGTGGGCGCAGGTGAAGAACAGCAGCAGCCGTTCGTCCGGCAGGTCGCCGCCCGGCTCGGCGGCCGGGACGGGGCCCGCCCGATCGGCCTCCACCCGGAGGACGGCCAGGCGCGAGGCGAGCACCTGGTCGCGGCGCAGCCGGTCGACGGCCCTGCGCCGCGCCGTGGTCATCAGCCACGCGCCCGGCTTGGGCGGAACCCCGTGGACCGGCCAGTGCGTCAGCGCCGCCTCGATCGCCTCGGAGGTGACCTCCTCGGCCAGGTCCAGGTCGCCGAAGCGGCGGACGAGGGCCGCCAGCAACCGGCCGCGTTCCTCGCGGAACACCGCCTCCACGGACGCCACCGGCGTACCGGCGCCGGCGGCCCGTTCGTCCATCGCGCTCAGGCCCCGAACTCGGCGACCGGCCGGACCACGACGGACCCGTCCCGCGCGCCGGGGCAGCGGGCGGCCCAGTCCAGCGCGGCGTCCAGGTCCGGCACGTCGATCACGTAGAAGCCGCCGAGCACCTCCCGGGTCTCGGCGAACGGCCCGTCGGTCACGGTCCGCCGGTCGTCCGGGCCGACCCGCACCGCCGTGGCGGTCACCAGGTCGGCCAGCGACTCCCCGGAGACGAAGATCCCCGCCTCCTTGACCTCCTTGTCGTAGGCCATCCAGTCCCCGACCTCGCACCCGGCCGCCTGGCCGCTCTCGTCCACCGCATCGGCCATGATCATCAGCATGTACTTCAAGGTCCGGCTCCCTCGGTCCCGTTTCCCTCGCGTGCGGCGGGAGCGCCGCACGCCATCACCACGAACGGGACCCGGCCGAATGGACACGTCCCCCAGAGATTTCTTCCTACCACCGGAACCGAGTCTCAGCGGACGAAGTGGACGTCGGGGAAGCGCGGGGACGGCCTGTTCAGGATCGGCTCCGGACGCCCGCGCAGATGCCGGTCGAAGAAGGCGGTGACGTACGCGCGCTGCGCGGCGATCATCCGGGCGGGCGGGACCGTGCCGATGAAGTCGGCGCGGTCCGCGGCGGGGATGTCCAGCACCCGGTCCAGGTCGGGGAGGATCGCCTGCAGGTCCGTGGAGGAGTAGTGCCCGGCCGTCGGTGCGTTCAGGTCGCGTTTCCAGCCGGTCGAGCGCGTCCACAGGGACTCCCAGGACGGGCTGGTCCGGTGGGTCTGCGGGGTTCCGCCGGTCGCGGCCCCCATCAGCATGAACGGCGAGCGCAGGCCCTGCCCGGCGACCGGCACGAGGTCCCCGTCGTCGTACTGCAGGGTTCCGTCCATGTCGACGCCCGCGTCCAGGCGGCGGTCGACCCGCATCGTCTCCAGCGCCTCGACGCCGCCCGCCGAGTGGCCGACCATGCCGACCCTCGTCAGGTCGAGCACGCGTCCGAGCCCGGAGGGAAGCGGCCTGCCCTCGGCGTCGGGGTTGGCGCCGTTCCGCAGCGCGGCCAGCCGGTCGAGCACGAACCGGGTGTCCTGCACGCGGACGTCGACCGCCTTCTTCGTCCGCTGCGGGCTCGGCGGCGGCAACCGCTGCACCTCCACCCGCCCGCCCGGGAACTCGACGGGCATCGTCTCGTAGGTGTGGTCCACCGTCACCACGACGTACCCGTGGCTGGCGAGTTCCTCGGCCAGGGTCGTGCCGAGCGCCCGGGTGACACCGAAACCGGGGGAGTACAGCACGACGGGCCGCGCCCCCTTCCGCGTGTCCACCGGTGCCGACTCGGCCGCATGAGTACGGGCGCCCGCCCAGTCGACCGTTCCGGGTGGGAACAGGCCGAGGGTCGTGGACTGGTCGAGCAGCCGTGCGGCGGCGGGCCGCAGGTAGGGGGCTGGGTCGCCGCCCTTGTGTGCCGCCGGGTACCAGACGCCGACCATCAGTTCCCGGGTACGTCCCGCCACCCACGGGTCGGGGCGTTTCTCGTCCACCAGGTGCAGCTCGGCGGTCCCGACGGGCCACCGGCCGCCGGGCGCGGGCAACTCGAACGCCGCCCTGCCCCGCTCAGCCCCGGCGGCGGACGGGACGGCACCTGCCCCGGCGAGCACGGCTGCTCCCACCATGACGGCCGTGGCCACAGACTTCACTGATCGCATACGTCCACGGTCGTGACCACCGGCCCGTGACCGCCACCGACCAACGGCACCCCTCACCCCTGACTTTCGTCGCGGCTGTCGCCGACCACCATGCCGTCGAGCCCGTGGTCCTCGCAGAACTCCAGCGTGACGGCGTGCTCCTGCCCGCGCCGGACGACTCCAGCCCCCAGGGGCGGCGGTCAGCCGCTGAGGGCGGCGGCCTCGTCCTCCTCGACCCGGCGGTTCCACTCGCCCTTGGACGACTGCCAGCCGTCCTCGTCGGTGCCGCGCCGCCAGTAACCGGAGATCGACAACCGCTCCATCGGCACGCCCCGCCGCACCCGCAGGTACCGGCGCAGCTCCTTGACGGCGTGCGCCTCGCCGTGGACGAAGGCGTGCACGGCGCCCCCGGGGAATTCCAGGTCCTGGACGGCCTGCACGAGGGGCGCGCCGACGGGCTCGCCACCGCGGTGCAGCCAGGTGATCTCGGCGTCACCGGACGTCGGCAGGTCCTGCTCGTCCGCCGGGCCGCCCACCTCGACGAACACCCGGGCGGGCGCACCGGCCGGGAGCCGCTCCAGGGACGCGCCGATGGCGGGCAGCGCGCTCTCGTCCCCGGCCAGCAGGTGCCAGTCGGCGTCCGGGCTCGGCGCGTAGGCGCCGCCGGGCCCCAGGAACCGGATCTCGTCCCCCGGGCGCGCGTCCCGGGCCCACGGTCCGGCGAGCCCGACGTCGCCGTGGTAGACGAAGTCGACGGCCAGTTCGCCGGCCTCCGGGTCCCAGGAACGCACGGTGTAGGTCCGCATCCGGGGCCACCGCTCACGCGGCATCGAGGCCCGGACGGCTCCCAGATCGAACGGTTCCGGGTAGGTGACGTCCGGATGCGGGAAGAGGAGCTTCACGTAGTGGTCGGTGAACTCGCCCGCACGGAACGCGGCCAGCCCCGCCCCGCCGAGGACCACGCGGATCATGTGGGGAGTGAGCTGCTCGGTCCGTACCACCGTTCCCGTGTGCAGCTGAGGCGCACGGCGCTCGGGCGCGGTCGTCATGGTGACCCCCTTGAGTTAGGTAAGCCTAAGCTACCCTCTGAGGGGCGGTGGTGATGCCCGAAATCCCCGGGCGTTCACCTCACACGGACGGCGACGGCGTCGTACGGGGTCATGGGGGTCGGAGGAGTCGTGAACCGGGCGTTGGGCAGGTAGAGCCGACCCCGGTAGGCCGCCGCCGTGGTGGGCACATCGAAACGCGGATCGCCGATGCGCCGCACGACCCGCCCCGAGGCGCCGTCCGGGCTCAGGTGGACCTCGGCGACGACATTGAGACGATTCTGTACCGCGTACAGGACGCGGCCACGGAGCAGCAGCCCGTCCCCGAACTGCAGGGTCTCACCGGCCAGGTCGACCACGCTGGCCTGCCCGGTGGCGGGATCGACGCGCAGCAGCCGCCCCTGGTTGCTCTGCACCACCAGGAGGTTCCGCCCGTCCGGTGTGGGGACGATGCCGTTGGCGTTGATGCCCTGGCCGTAGTCGACACCCTGGAGGTCGAGCCTGTGGACCGTGGCGGGAAGCGCACCGCCCGGCCCGAGACGCAGCTTGTACAGGACCTTGTTGGTGGAGTCGGTGAACCACGCGGCCCCCTTGTGCAGGACGACGTCGTTGACGAACGACGCGCCCTCGGCCAGGCGGTAGGAGGCCAGCACCCGCCCGGTGCGGGTGTCCACCACCCTGGCGTCACCGCCGCTCCCGCCCGCGACGAACAGGCGGCCCCAGGGGTCCACCTTCATGCCGAGCGAGGGCGTGCCGGGACCCTGGCTGAACACGGCCCCCTTGCCGGTCCGCAGGTCCACCCGGTAGATGTCGCCGTCCACCCGGGACCCGAAGTAGGCGAACGGCCCGCGGCCGATGGCGATGCCCTCGGGCTGGAACCCGTCCGGCAGCGGGAAGGCGTCGGGGTGGCCGGGGCCGTCCGGCCGGTCCTGCGCCGAGGCCCCGGGCACGGCGACCACCAGGGCACCCAGCGACACCATGGACACGACGGCGGTTCTCCAGTGACGGCTCATGCGGTCATCCCTTCCACGCGGTCGTGGGCAATGTAGGGATATCCGCATAAAGGCGAACGAAAGCAACGACACCGCACCACGGTGAGGGCGGGGAACAATGATCCCCATGACCGTGCTCGGAGTCGTCTCCCGCCCTCAGCTTCCGCCCGAACGGCTCGCCGAGGTGGCCCGCGCCGCCGATGACGCGGGGCTGGAGGAGTTGTGGCTGTGGGAGGACTGTTTCCTTCAGGGCGGTGTCGCCAGCGCGGCGGCGGCCCTGGCCTGGACCCGGCGGCTGCGCGTGGGGGTGGGCATCCTGCCGGTGCCGCTCCGCAACGTCGCGGTGGCCACGATGGAGACGGCGGCGCTGCACCGGATGTTCCCCGGCCGGGCCGTTGTGGGCGTCGGTCACGGGGTGCAGTCGTGGATGGGCCAGGTCGGCGCGCGGGTCGAATCGCCGGTGACGCTGCTGCGCGAACACCTCCTCGCGATGCGCGCCCTGCTCCGGGGTGAACGCGTCACCACCCAGGGCCGGTACGTCACCCTCGACGAGGTCGCGCTGGACTGGCCGCCGCCCACGCCGCCCGCCGTGTTCGCGGGAGCGACCGGCCCCCGTACGCTGCGGCTGAGCGGTGCCGCCGCCGACGGCACCATCCTCACCGGCGGCACCCCGGCGGAGAGGGTGCGGGAGGCGCGCCGCCTGATCGACGAGGGCCGCCGGGAGGCGGGCCGCACCGACCCCCACCACGTCGTCGTCTACTTCCACGCGGCGACCGGGCCGGACGGCCCCGAACGCCTGCACAGGGAACTCCTCCAGGAGGGCAACGCGGACGTCCCCGGGGTCGGCGTCGCCGGGGACGCCGAGACCATCGCTCGTGCGGTCCGTGGGCTGGCCGACGCCGGAGCCGACACCGTGGTCCTGCAGCCCACGGCCGATGACCCGGACGTCGCCGAATTCGCCCGGTTCGTCGCCGAAGAGGTCCGCCCGCTCGTCCCCTGAACCGCCCTACCGGTGCGGAGGGACGAGCCAGAGACGGCGTCGGTGGGGGCCCTGGGCCTCCACGGCGTACAGGCGGGCCATCGTGTCGGCCGCCTCGCGTTCGGCGCCCTCGGCGGGGTTCGCGGTGTGGGCGCTGAGCGCGTGACGGTAGTGCCGGGCCGCCTCGGCGGTCTCGCCCGCGGTGCGGTGGGCCTCCGCGGTGCCGTGGTGCAGTCGCCCACGGACGTCCGCCGGATCCTCCGGGCGGAGGGCGTCGAGGGCGGCGCGGTACGCCGTGAGGGCGGACGCCACGTTGGCGTCCCGGTCGCCGGCGAACCGTCGTAGGTAGGCCCTGCCGAGCCGGTCGTGCAGCAGCAGCCAGGCGCGGCGGTCCCCGTCGGGGGCCGGGCCGTGGACGGCCTGCTCGGCGGTGGCGATGAACCGCTCGGTCGCGGCGCGCGGGTCGCGCGCGGCGGCGGCGTCACGGACCCCGGCGATCAGGGAGTCCAGCTCGGCGTGTTCGGCGGTGTCCTCGGCGGGCATCGCGGCCTTGGCCCGCAGCAGGTGCCCGACGCCGAGTTCCTCCAGCTCCAGGCGGGCGACGCGGTCGCCGTCCACGTCGGCGAGCCGCAGGTACGCCAGGCCGAGGCGCAGGCGGGTGGACGGCGCGTCCACATGGTCACGGCCGTCGTGCGCCGCGACCGACAGTTCCAGTGCCGCGATGCCGCGCCGCAGGTCGTCGGGGTCGCCCTCGTCGCTCCGGAGGCCGTGGCGGGCC
The DNA here is from genome assembly GCA_036258615.1 of Thermomonospora sp. Taxonomy (GTDB): domain Bacteria; phylum Actinomycetota; class Actinomycetes; order Streptosporangiales; family Streptosporangiaceae; genus Thermomonospora. The sequence continues at coordinate 6,040 of DATADI010000326.1, forward strand.
AGGAGGGCGAGCCCGAGGTTGTGCGAGGCGCGGACGTGGTCATCCCGCATGCTCTCGGTGATGATCTCCAGCGCGGCCTCCGCCGCCCGGACCGCCCGGTCGGCGTTGTCGCGCCGGTCGCCCGAGGTCCGGTTCAGGTGCATGAGGGCGAGGCTGTACTGGGTCCGCGCCCACAGGACGGGTGTGCGGTCACGGGTGCGCACGCGCAGGGCGGTCTCCAGGCAGGCGAAGGCCCGCTCGACGTCCTCGGGCCCCGCGCTCCGCTGGCCGAGGGCGGCGCCGAGGTTGTTCATCGCGGTGCCCCACAGCGTCGGGTCGGCGGCCTCGTCGAGTTCGGTCAGGGCCGCCTCGTAGCACGTGATCGCGGAGGACGCCATGGTCGTGTCACCGGTGCGCTCGAACTGAACCTGCAACGCCATGCCCCGGGCGATCTGCTGTTTCGCCCACTGGGCGGGCTCGGTGGCGCGATCGGCCTTGACGGGCGGGATCGGCAGGTCGATGTCGGCGCTCAGGTCGGGGAGGCCGCCGATGGCCACCTCGGCGACGGGGCTGTCCAGTTCGGCCCGTGCGGTGTTGAGCACGCTCAGCGTGCGCCGGTGCAGGGCGGGTTCCGGTCCGTCCGGAGGACGGACGGTGAGGGCGGCCTCGAAGGCGCTGATCGCGCGTTCCACGTTGCGTCGCCGTCCGCCCCTGCGGCGCAGGAGGTAGGCGGCTCCGAGGTTGTGCTGGGAGACGCCCCAGGCGCGCGGGTCGAGGTCACGGTCCTGGACCCGCAGCGCGTCCTTGGCCGCCTCGACCGCCTTCTCGATGTGGGCGACACGTTCCCCGGGCAGCATCAGGTAGACGGCCGACAGATTTCCCAGGCTCTGCCCTCGCAGCCCCCGGCCTTCCCGGTCGGTGAGACGGCGCGTCAGGGCCGCCGCGCGTTGGTAGCCACGGATCGCCTCGTGCAGATTGGCCGTCCGCTCACCTCGCAGGCGTTCCTGGTAACTCATCGCGAGGTTGTATTCGGCGTACGCGTGAAGGTAGGTGTCCGGTGAGCCGGACAGGACGTCGCGGGCGTACGTCAATACCTGGATGGAACGTTCGAGGCTCTCGGCGCGGTCGCCCACTTGGGTCAGCGCGAGCCGGATGCCGAGGTCGATGAGCTGACCCGGTGGTGGTGCGTTCTCCGGCTGCCGAGCCCGGCGTTTTCTTCGCCGTCGCATCGATGTTCTCCTCCCGCGCCGTGCGGTGTGCTGGAATGACCCTATGCTGCGTATCCTCCGCACGGAGGGGCCTCCCGAATATGGTCCGGCCGTAAGCATCATTCTCGATGACGAGAAAGTGCTGGTGCCGTTGCCGGAACTGCGGTTCGACCCTCGCGAGCAGGAAAGCGTCCGCTGGTATCTGGAGGATTTCCGCGAGTTCCCCGCCGAGCCCGCCCCGGCCATCGCCGCCGACGCCGCCGCCCTGGTCGAACGGCTCGGCGAGCAGCTGTTCACCGCGCTCTTCACCGCCACGCAGGAGGCCGGCGCGCTGTGGGAGAAGTCCCTGCCGCGGCTCGCGGACCTGGACGTCGAGATCGACGCCGACCTCGCCGAGGCCGTCCCGGTGCCGTTCGAGCTGCTGCGCGACCCGGTGTCCGGTGCCGTGCCCGCCCTGGAGGCCCGCTCGTTCACCCAGGTGCCGGGCGGGGCCGCCGGGCCGCCCGTCGCCCTGCCCGGCCCGGCGCGGGTGCTGCTGGCCATCTGCCGCCCCCGCGAGGACGCGGACGTGCCGTTCCGGTCGATCGGCGGGCGGCTCATCCGGTCCGGCGCGGACCTCACCATCGACGTCCTGCGCCCGCCCACCGTCGACGCCCTCGAACGCGCGCTGAAGGACGCCCACGACGCCGGGACCCCGTACCCGATCGTGCATTTCGACGGTCACGGGGTCTTCGGGACGATGACCGCCGGACCTCCTCGGGGATACGCGCTCTTCGAGGCCCCCGAAGAGCGGGGCAACCGCCTCCCGGTGGACGGCGCCCGGCTCGGCCGCCTGCTGTCGCGGTACGGCGTCCAGGCCCTCGTGCTCAACGCGTGCAGCTCGGCCCGAGGTGCGACGCCCGACGCCCAGGCGGTGCGCGGGTTCCCCTCCCTGGCGAGGGAGGCTCTGGACGCCGGGCTCAAGGCGGTCGTGGCGATGCGGTACGACATCTACGTCTCCACCGCCGCCGTCTTCGTGGGCGGCCTGTACGACCGGTTGTCCGCCGGGGTCCCGCTGTCCCAGGCCGCCTCGGCGGCTCGGGCGGACCTGGCGCGACGGGACCCCGACGGTGATCCGCACGACGAGTGGCTGGTGCCCGTCGTCCTGGCCGCCCACCCGCTCCGCTTCACCGGCGACGCTCCGCAGCAGGTTCCGGTCACGCCGGAAACACCGGTCTACGGTCGGGACGACACCGTCCTCACGCTCGACCGCGGATTCGACCGGACAGCCGTCCAGCTCCTGTGGGGCGCGGCGGGCGTCGGCAAGACCGCGGTCGCCCAGGACTTCGCCCACTGGTACGAACGCACCCGTGGAGTCCCCGTACCGGCCCGCAGCACCGACCTCACCGGACCCGGCCGCCTCGACCGCCTGCGCCGGGACGCCGCACACCTCGGCACCGGGCCCGTCCTGTGGCTCTGGGACGGGCTGGAGCAGGACGCCCCCTGGAGCCAGGAGGAACGCCACGCCCTGCACGACATCCTCACCGCAATCCTCACCGCGCTCGACGGGGTCAAGGTCCTCATCACCGCGCAGGGCCGCACGGCGTGGCTCCCGCCCGGCGTCGCCCGCATCCAGCTCCGCCCCCTGACACCTGCAGGACAGGCCGAACTCGTCGCCGCCCACCTCGGCGCGGCCCGGCCGGACGGCCTGGACGCCCTCCTCGACTTCGCCGACGGCAACCCCCGTGCCCTGCACCTCCTGCTCGGCCAGACTGCGCGACCACCGGACCTCGCACGCCTCCACGACGGGACCGAACCGCTGGACACCGGTGGGTTCCCGGCGGCACTGGAAGCAGCCTTCGACGAGACCGAACGCCGTGTGCTCGGCCTGCTGCCCTGGTTCCGGCGAACGGTGACGCCCTACCACCTCGCCCGTCTGACCGCCCGCCTCGCCGACGCAGTGCCGGAGCTGGACCACACCGCCGCGTCCGGCCTTCTCCGACGCACCGCCGACCTCGGGTTGCTGACCCCGCTGGAGGCCGACTTCCACGGCATCAGCCCATTCCTCCCGGCCGCCGTACGCGGGCTACACGGTGTGCCGACGGACGAGGAGTGGACGGCTCGAGTACGTCGCGAACACGTCGCGCTGATGGCGCTCTTCGGTCACGGGCTGTTCTGGTCGTACAACCACGGCAATCGCGACGTGCTCAACGTGATCGCACTGGAGGAGGCCAACCTCCTGCACACCTGGCGCACGGCCCTGGACCACGGCTGGTACGACGAGGCCATCGGCCCCATGCAGGCCCTCCACATGCTGTACGGCGACAGCCACCGCCGAGACGCCTGGCACGCCATGGTGCGGGCGCTGGCACCGGCGCTGCTCGACCCCGTCACCCTCCTGCCCCATGACGACCTGCCCCTCGCCGACCTGTCCCACGCGACGATCCTGTACGACTACGTCCACGGTGTGGCGCACGACCGCGACGACACCGCGATGCTGGAGGTGCTGAGGGAACGCCGGTCCCACGCCTCGGCCAGGCTCCTCCGCGACGGCGCCGACCGGGGAGTGCACCGCACCGGCCTGCGGTCACGGGCGGTCGAACTGCTCGACGAGGGCACCCTGGAGGCCGCCCGTGAAGCCGTCAACCTGGCCCATCGCGCACATGACCAACCCCTGGAGGCGTCGGCGTTGGTCTCCCTCGGCCACCACCACCTCGCGGCCGGAGACCTGCGCCAGGCCCGACGGTGCTTCGAGGAGGGGTTCGCCTTGGTGGCCGACACCGACCGGCACACGCTGGCGCGCGTGTTCGGCGGTCTGGGTGACGTGCACATGGCGGAGTTCGGCCGGATCTCCCAGGCCCAGCTGGACGAACTCGTCAGGGAAGGACGCGTCGACCACACCGCCAGGCGGATCGAGGTCTCCGTCCCCCCGGCGGGGATCACCGCCCTGAGGAACGCCGACCGCCACTACCAGGCCGCGCTCAACGCCCTGTCCGGGGACGACTGGTCCACCACCGCGCCGATCCACCACATGCTCGGCCAGGTCGCCAACCGGCTCGGCGAGGTCGCCGAGGCCGACCTGCACTTCCGCAAGGCGATCGAAGGGCACGAGCGCGCCGGGGACGTCTACCGCGCGGCGCAGAGCCGGTACGAGTTCGCCGAGCATCTCGTGCACCGGGGCGTCCGCCTCCAGGAGGCGCTGCGCTACGCCGAGCACGCCTACCGCGACCTCAGCTCCCTCAAGCCCGGCACCCGGGAGGCCGAACGCGCCCGCCGGCTGGTGGAGGAACTCACCGCTCAGGTGGGTTCACGGCCCGACGCCTCCTGAAGAGCCGACGCAACCGGCCCTGCGCGGGCGGCGGCTCCAGCGGCGCGGGGTCGGCGGGCTCCTCGCCCTCCTGGGGCAGGCGCATGCGCCGCAGTTCCTCGGCCTGCCTGCGGTCGTCCTCGTCGGTCCAGCGGTGCTGGTACTTCTCGCCGTTCATGGCCCTCCTGCCGCCGGGTCGGGGTCGGGCAGCACGCGCGTCCAGCCGGAGCCGGGCACCGTCGCCGAGGCGGTCCACCGCTGCCCGAACCTGCGCAGCCGCCGACGCCGCGCCCACACCTGCGCCTCGACCCGGAAGCACTCGCCGTCCACCGCCTCCGCGGGCAACAGGAACCGCACCTCGGCGCTGACCCGTTCCTGGGCCTCCACCCACTCGTGCTCGGTGAGGATCGGCGTCACCCCGAGGTGCTCGTCGCTCGGCATCACCACACGCGTCACCGCCGAGGCCCGCCCCGTGTACAGGTGGACGACCTGACTCCCCGGCTTCAACCGCAACCGGGTCAGTCCCGCGTTCACCAGCTCCACCCGCGCCAGGAGCATCCGCCGCGAACCCGACTCGTACAGTTCGCCCCGTACGGACAGTTCGGCGCGTGGCGCGTACACCCGGCCGCGCACGAACTTCATGTACGCCCAGCCGCCGCCGATGAGGACACCCGCCGTCGTCACCAGGTGCTGAGCGGTACTGGCGACCGTGTCGACTCCACCCACCAAGGCACCCCTCATCCGGCTGACACGGGCGATTCTGGCAGAGTTCCCCCCACCGGACGCGGCGTCAGTGGGGCGTCATGTGGACGGGTGCCGGTAGACGAGGGTGTACCTCCAGTACAGGCGTCTGCGGATGACGGCACCGGGCAGCAACCGAGACGCCTCACGCCTGATCTCCGGCAGGGTCATCTCCGGGTCCATGACCGGTGCGGTGCCGACCTGACCTGTGGGGCCTCCGCCGTGCCGGGCCCTCGCCCTGACCACCGTGTTCGCGACGACGTTCGCCGGGATCGCCACCAGGTCCCGCAGGTAGTCGGCCGGTGTCGCCTCGCGGTGGCAGCCCACGATGGCCAGCACGCCGCCGGGCCTGAGCGCCCGCCGCAGTCTCGTGACCGTCTCGGCGAACGGCATGTGGTGGATCGCCGCGATGCAGGACACGAAGTCGTACCGGGAGTCGCCCAGATCGTGGTCGGCGACGTCGGCGTGGAGGAACCGGATCCCGGACTCGCCGCCCGCCGGCTCCCGCGCCCGTGCGATGACCTCGGAGGACCGGTCGATGGCCTCGACCTCCCGTGCACGACCGGCGAGCCTTCTCGCGAACTGGCCCGTGCCGCATCCGACGTCGAGCGCCCGGTCGCAGGGCGACGGCACCTGGCGGAGGAGGTACCGGTGGTAGAAGGCGTTGTGGTCGAACCCGGGCCGTGGGCGGTCGTCGGTCATCCGCCCATGATCCTCCGCACCGGCCCGGATCGCGGACCGGCCGGGACCCCCGGTTGAGGTGGTGAGGGCCCCGGTATCCCGTTAGGGTCGTGGCCTGGTGAGCCGGGAAGCCTGGTCGGCGTGTCCTGTTCGACGTGTTCGGAGGGCGCCGGATGCGGGTCGCCTCACCGTTCCGCCGTCGGCAGGCCGCGCCGTGCCGGTCGTGGCGGCCCGCCGAGTCCGTTCCCCCGTCCCGGGCCGTGCCCCGTTCGCGGACCCGCCGAGGAAGGAGACGTCGCCCGTCATGACCCTCAACCCCGGTCCGGCCCCTGACGATGTCGGCGGTGATCCGTACGAGACCCCTCTTCGCGTGACGGTGGGGCTGCGCGGGCGGTGGGTCACGATCGAGGTCGGCGGCGATATCGACATGACGACCGGCCCGCTGCTGGAGGAGCGCATCGGCACCGCCCTGGAGTCCTCGCCGTGGGTGGTGCTGGAGGCCGCGGAGGTGACCTTCTGCGACTCCTCCGGGCTGAACGTGCTCATCCGGGCCTGGCGGAAGGCCGTGGAGGCCGGCGGGCGGCTGGTCCTGCTGCGCCCCTCCGGGCACCTGCGCCGCGTCCTGGAGATCACCGGCCTGGACGAGCGGCTCGACATCACGGACATGGCCCCGGAGTAGGTCCCCGCCCCCCGGGGGCTCGTTATGGAGCGCGTGCTCTGTTATTCTTCCGGGCATGCCTCGTCCCCGTGTGCACGATCCCGACCGGGTGCTGGACGTCGCCGAGGAGCTGGTGGCCTCCGGCGGCCCGGAGCGCTGCACCGTCCGCGCGCTGGCGGCCGCCTCCGGGATGTCCAACGGCGCGATCTACCACGCCTTCGGGTCGGTCCCGGCGCTGCTGGCCCGCGTGTGGCTGCGCGCCGCCGGGGACTTCCTCGACCTGCAGGCGGCGCTCGCCGACGCCGCACGCGATCCCGGGGACGCGGTCGTGGCCGTCGCGGACGCGCCCGCGGTCTTCGCCGGCCGCCGCCCGCACGCCGCGCGGATGCTCATGACCGTGCCGCGTGACCGGCTGCTCGGCCCCGCCGTCCCCGGCGAACCGGCCGAGGCGATGCTCGCCCTGGACCGCCGCCTGCTGGACCTGCTCACCCGCCTGGCGCGGGCGCTGTGGGGGAGGGCCGACGCCGCCGCCGTCGAGGTGGTGACGCTGTGCGTGGTGGACCTGCCGACGGCGGTGTTCCGGCGGGCGCTGACCGAACCGGCGGTGGACGGACGGCCGGTGATCACCGACGACGCCCGGCGGCGGCTGGCGGTCGCGGTCCGCGCCGTCCTGGAGCTGCCGCCGCCCCCGAGGCGCGCCCCCTCCGGACGCGGCTCTTCCGGAAAGGACTGATCATGCCCGAACTACGCCACGACGACCCCGTCTTCGTCCTGGACCTCGGAGACGACGAGAACCGCTTCTCACCCGACTGGATGAAGAGCGTGCACGCCCTCCTCGACATCGTCGTGGAGCATCCCGGCCCGGCCGTGCTCGTGACCGCCGGGCAGGGGAAGTTCTTCTCCAACGGGCTGGACCTGGACTGGCTGGCCGGGCACGGCGACCAGCTGCTGCCCTACCTCGCCGACGTGCACGCGCTGCTGGCCCGGGTGCTCACGCTGCCCGTCCCGACCGTCGCCGCCGTCAACGGGCACGCGTTCGGCGCGGGGGCGATGCTGGCGTTCGCCCACGACTTCCGGGTGATGCGGGCCGACCGCGGGTACCTGTGCCTGCCCGAGGTCGACATCCACACCCCGTTCTCGCCGGGGATGGCCGCGCTCATCCAGGCCAAGCTCACCCCCGCCGCCGCGATGGCCTCGATGACGACCGGGCGGCGCTTCGGCGGCCTCGAGGCCCGTGACACCGGCCTGGTCGACGACGTCGCCGACGAGGCCGGGCTGCTCGCGGCGGCCACCGCCCGCGTGCGCCCGCTGGCGGGCAAGGACCGCACCACCCTGGGCGCGATCAAGTCGACCATGTTCGGAACCGTCACCACCGCCCTCACCGCCGCGTAACGGCCACCGCCCCGGCGCACGGCCGCAGCTCGCGGCCCGGAGGGCGGAACGCTTCGGGGATTCCCGCCGCACCGCCGTCACACTCTGTTAGAGAATTCTCACACTCCGCTGTTGAGTGTGTCGGTGCCGCGAGAATCGAGGAGGACGTGATGGCTGAGCGTGGCGCGCTGGTGACGATCACGGCGGGAACGTCGCCGGTCCGGGTCATGGACGGAAGGGTCTGGGCGGTGCTGGTGGACGCCCCACGGCCCACACGGTTCGTCGCGACGGCGGAGGAGGGCGCGATCAGGTTCGCCGACCGGTCCACCGGCCGGCTGCTGTACGCGCCCTCACCCGAACCGTTCACCCAGCTCGCCCTCGCGCCGCCGGGAGAACAACCCGAGCTGTCGCGGTGGATCCTCCGCGACGCCGACGGCGCGCCGGTCGAGCGGCTCACCGCCTCCGGCCTGTACACGCTGGAGCTGGCCGGGACGGGGGAGCACCTCGGCCGCTACTTCCACGAGGAGATCACCCTGCTCCCCAAGAAGCTCGTCCTGCTGCCCGCCGGGGTCCAGCCGCCCCGGCTGGCGCTGAGCGTCCTCACCCCGGACACCACGCCCCACGCGGGGGTCGCGGGCCGCTCCGGGGCGGACGCCCGCGCCTGACCCGGACGGTGCCGGTCAGGACAGCCGCCGGCGGATCCACCAGAAACAGAACCCGCCCAGGCCCGCCGTGAGCACGCCGTACAGACCCGTCTCCAGCCACTGGAACGCCCAGAACCGGCTCGACGGGTGGTAGACCAGCCGCTGCCGGTAGCCGAGCCGGCCGATCTCGGCGACGCACGTCTCGGGTCCCTTGTCCCTCGCGCAGGGGCCCGTCCCCGGGTACAGGGGCACGGTCTTCACGGTCCGCCCGGACCTGTCGACGGTCTCGTTGGACAGGATCCAGGCGTTCGGGTCGGGAGCCTCCACCCGCATCTGGAAGGGACGGCCGGGCCCGTCGGCCATGAGCGCGTCGAGGTTGCCCGCGGTGACCGTCACGGTGGTGCGGGTGGGCGGCAGCAGGTACGGCCGGACCAGCAGCGGCATCCCGATCTGCACGGCCGTGAAGACGGCCACGGTCACCGCCATGGCGGGCAGGGTGCGGCGGACCAGCATCCCGACGGTCACGCCGAGCACGAAGGCGAAGGCCGCGTACCCGATGGGGACGATGCCCCGCGCGTCGAACAGCAGCGGCGTCATCCGGGGGAACTCCGAGCCCGCCGCCCTGTCGACGGGGCTCGCCCACCAGGTCACCGCCAGGCTCGCCAGCCCCGCGACGAGCATGGAGGCCAGCCCGGTGACGCCGAGCTTGACCGCCAGCCACCGGGTGCGCGTCACGCTCTGGCTCCACGCCAGGCGGTGCGTGCCGGCCTCCAGCTCCCGCGTGATCAGCGGCGCCCCCCAGAACAGCCCGACGAGCGCCGGGAGCAGCAGCACGACGGCGAGAACGGCCTGGAACGAGGTCCGGTGCTGATCGAAGAAGTGCCGGGCGAACATCTCGCAGGCCTCGTCGGTGCCGCAGGCGGCGATCCCCGAGGCGTAGTCGTCGGCCAGGCCGGGCCCGGTGACCGCCAGCACGGCCGCCAGGGCGGCGAGGGCGGCGGACCCCGCCGCCGCCTGGACGCGGAACTGACGCCACGTCAGCCAGATCATCGCTGCACCTCCAGGACGCGCCGGGGACCGGTCTCGGCGGGCTCGCTCATGTACGCCAGGACGAGGTCCTCGAGGCTGAGCGCGCTGACGGTCCACGCCGGGTCGTGGATCGGGTCCTCGGTGCGGACGATGAGGGTGCTCTGCCGGTCGGTGTGACTGGCGGAGACGACGTGCTGCCCGGCCGGGAGACGGGCCGGGTCGCGGCGGGGTCCGGTGAGCCGGTGGTGGGTGGCCAGCAGCTCCTCGACCTCGCCCGCCACCCGGATCCGGGAGGCCGTCAGCACCACCAGGTAGTCGCAGGTCCGCTCCAGGTCCGACACCAGGTGGGAGGACAGCAGCACGCTCAGCTCCTGCTCGGCGGCGGCCTCCATCAGGCCCCGCATGAAGTCGCGGCGCGCCAGCGGATCCAGCGCGGCGACCGGCTCGTCCAGGATGAGCAGCTCGGGCCGTTTGGCGATGCCCAGCGTGAGGGCGAGCTGGGCGCGCTGGCCGCCCGACAGCCGCCCGGCCCTGCGGGAGGGCTCCAGGCCGAGCCGGGCGATCCGGTCCCGCGCCAGCGCGCCGTCCCAGCCGGGGTTCAGGCGGGCGCCCAGCTCCAGGTGCTCGGCGACGGTCAGCCCCGCGTAGACGGGGGTCTCCTGGGCGACGAACCCGACCCTGGCCAGGTGGCCGGGGTCGCCGCCGGGCCGCGCGCCGACCACCTCGATCTCGCCGGTCGTGGGGGCGATGTGGCCCGCGGCGATGCTCAGCAGCGTGGTCTTGCCGGCCCCGTTCGGCCCGACCAGCCCCACGACGTGCCCGGCCGGGATGTCGAGGGTGCAGTCGGTCAGCGCCCAGCGCCGCCCGTACCTCTTGCCCAGGCCACGCGCCTGCATGATCGCGGTCACGCTATGTCCTCCTGGGCCTCGGCGCGAAAGGTGGCCGTGAACAGGGCCTCGATGCTCTCGTCGTCGAGACCCGCCCGGCGTGCCTTCGCCAGCCAGCGGCGCAGCTCCTGCCGCAGGGGGCCGTGCGCGGCCAGCGAGGCGTCGGCCAGCGTCACCGTCACGAACGTCCCCACGCCCTGCCGCGCGGCCACCAGCCCCTCGTGCTCCAGCTCCCGGTAGGCCTTGAGCACCGTGTTCGGGTTGATCGCCAGCCGGGCCACCACCTCCTTCACCGTCGGCAGCCGGTCGCCCTCGCGCAGCACGCCGAGCCGCAGCGCCTGCCGTACCTGGCGGACCAGCTGCTGGTACGGCGCCAGGCCGGACCGGTCGTCCAGGTGGAACTCGATCATCCGAGCCCTCCATTCCTCTAGTTACCTAGTACTTTAGGCTTCTGGAGGGCAGGGCTTCAACCTGACCATCGGGGAGGTCAGCGGGCGAGCAGGCTCCGCAGGGCTCCGGCGATCTCGGCGGGGGCCTCCTCGGCCATGAAGTGCCCGCAGGTCACGGTGGTGTGGACCAGGTCCGGCGCCCAGCCCTTCCACAGGGCGGCGGCGTCGTAGCCGAGGGCCGCCCCCCAGTCCTGCTGGAGCACCGAGACCGGCATCCGCAGCCGGTTCCCGGCCTCGCGGTCCGCCAGGTCGTGCTCCAGGTCGATGCCGGCCGAGGCGCGGTAGTCGGCCACGATCGACGGGACCGCCGCGCGGCAGGCGTCCAGGTAGGCGGCGCGCACGTCGGCCGGGATCGCCTCCGGGGCGGTGGTCCACGCGTCGAGGAAGTGGCCGAAGAAGTCGTCCGCGCTCGCGGCGATCATCCGCTCCGGCAGGCCCGGCGGCTGGGCCATCAGGTACAGGTGGAAGCCGACGGCGGCGGACGCGCCCCGCATGACGTCCCACATGTCCACCGTGGGCAGCACGTCCAGGCAGGCCAGGTGCGTGATCGCCGACGGGTGGTCGAGCCCGGCGCGGAAGGCGACCAGGGCCCCGCGGTCGTGCCCGGCCAGCGCGAAGCGGTCATGGCCGAGCGCACGGGCGAGGGCGACGACGTCGGCGGCCATGGTCCGCTTGGCGTAGACCGCGGGGCCGGTCTCCGCCGGCTTGTCGCTGGCTCCGTAGCCGCGCAGGTCGGGGACGATGACGGTGTGGTCGGCCGCCAGGTCGGCGGCCACGTGCCGCCACATCAGGTGGGTCTGCGGGAAGCCGTGCAGCAGCACGACCGGGCTGCCCTTCCCGCCGACGGCGGTGTTCAGCGACACGCCGTCGGCGACGGGAACGCGCAGGTATTCGAAGCCTTCCAGGGCAGGTGCCATGGTGGGACCCCTTTCGTGGTGAGTCGGTCGAGGCCCAGCCTGCCCGGCGCGGATGAGCATCCGGTCAGCGCGCTAGCGTGGGGCCGAGGGGGGACGACCGGGAAGGAAGCGGGCCGGGGTGCGGGTCGAGTTCGGGGTGCTGGGACCGGTGACGGCCTGGGACGGGGCAGGGAACGCGGTCGACCTGAAGGGCCCCCGCCACCGGGCGGTCCTGGCCCGCCTGGTCATCGCGCGCGGCCGGGTCGTCCCGGTCACCCGCCTGGTCGACGACCTGTGGCCCGATCCGCCCGCCGGAGCGGTCGGCGCGGTGCGCACCTTCGTGGCCGCGCTGCGCCGCGCCCTGGAGCCCGACCGGCCGCCCCGCGCCCCCGCCCGCCTGCTGGTCACCGAGGGCCCCGGATACGCCCTGCGCGTGGATCCGGACACGGTGGACGCCTGGCGCTTCGAACGGGCGGTGGCCGACGCCGCCGCGCTTCCGCCCGCAGCCGCGCTCGCCCGCCTGGACGAGGCGCTCGGGTTGTGGCGCGGCCCCGCCTACGCCGAGTTCGCCGACGAGGACTGGACCCACGCCGAACGCTCCCGCCTGGCCGAACTGCGCCTGCACACCGTCGAACGGCGCGCCGAGACGCGGCTGGCGCTCGGCCGGGCCGCCGAGGCCGTCCCGGACCTGGACGCCCACGTCACCGAGCATCCCTGGCGGGAGGACGCCTGGCGGCTCCTGGCGCTCGCGCTCTACCGGACCGGCCGCCAGGCCGACGCGCTCGCGGTGCTGCGCCGGGCCCGGACCCTGCTGGCCGAGCAGCTGGGGCTCGACCCGGGCCCCGGGCTGCACCGGCTGGAGACCGACATCCTCACCCAGGCCGGGCACCTCGACCCCCGGCCGGGTCCGGACGCGGCGGCCCGGGTGTGGGCGCGGACGGCCGAGGACTTCGACCGCACGGTCGCGTCCGGGGCGCGGGCCCGGCTG
>DATADI010000327.1:0-12970 GCA_036258615.1 Thermomonospora sp.
CCCGGGGCCGGCCTGGACGGACGGCCGGGCCGACGGGGTCGCCGACGGTGCGGGCGCGCTGGGGCTCGGCTTCGGCGGGGGCGGTGTCGGGCTCGGCTTCGGAGGCTTGGGCGGCTCGGGCGGCTCGGGCGGCTCGGGGGGCTCGGGGGGCGCCGAGGTGACGGTGGGCCGCGGATCAGGCCGGGGCGTCCGGTGGCAGTCGCCGAGCCCGAGACGCAGCCCGAGCAGGTCGAGCCGCAGGCACAGGCCGATGCCGTCCCCGGTCTCGCCGGAGGGGCCGACGGGGTCGGTGGCGAGCGCGGGGGAGGCGGCGGCCAGCGTGAGCAGCACGGCGGCCAGCGGTGCGGTCAGGGCGGGGCGCACGTCACCCGCCCCCCGAGATGCGCCGCAGCTCCGGCACCACGTTGTCGAACGCCTCCGGTTCGACGGCCAGCGCCCCGGCGAACACGTGCGAGATGTCGAACACCAGGTACACGCCCACCGCCAGCAGCGCGCTCATGACGGTCAGCGGCACCAGGGTCAGGCCGCGCGGCTTCGCCCCCGCCAGGAACGGGAACAGCATGACCGCCAGCCCCGCCAGCACGGTGATGACGAGCAGCCCCGGCGGCGGCGTGGTGGCCGCGTCCATGGCCCGCTGGCGGCGGGCCGCGGTGACGTCGCGGATCCGGTCGAGCACCGCCGCGCGGACCTCCCGGGCGTCGTCGTCCTCGGTGCGGAGGGTGGTGACCTCGCGGCGGACCTCCTCCAGCCGCGACCACCCGGCGGGACTCAGCCTGCCGTCGGCCATCATGCGCCACTCGCGGTCGCGGACCAGCTCGACGTAGTCGCGGAGCCCGGCCTGCACCCGGCCGCCGGTCGGCGCGGGCAGCTGCGCCGCCGACCAGTACGCCTCGGCGACGGCCTGGCTCTCGGCGTAGGTGTTCTGCCGGGCCGCGTCGATCGTCGTCCACGGCACCACGATCGCGATCGCGAACGCCAGCAGGAACAGCGCCGACAGCATCGACCCCGCGTGCCCCGAGGTGGGCCCGTCCGCGTCCCCGTCGGGGGTCCCGCGCGCCAGCCTGCTCGCGATGAGCACCACCCCGACGGCGGACACCGCCGCCAGCACGTAGACAACCATCGACCGCCTCCCACAGATCAACTACCGACGGCGACGTTACCAGCGCTTTGAGTTACCGAAAGGTATGGTTGTCGCACGCTCTATGGATGTGACCCCGGCGCTACCCTCCCTTCTCTTCCCGTTGAGTGAGAATCTCCTGACTCGCCGTGACAGACTGCTGCGCGTCGCGGCCGGTGCCGGAGTCGAGGAGGGTCATGGGCGGGGCGGAGGCGATCGTCGCGGAGGTCCGGGCGGAGCTGGCCGGGGAGCTGCGGGAACGGGTGCGGGCGCGGCTGCGGGAACAGCCGGTGGAGTGGCTGGTCGAGGAGCTGGTGCGGCTGCTGGTCCCCGAGGACGCCGCGGTGCCCGCGCAGGGCGGGGCGCCGCCCGTGGAGGACGAGGCGGAGCGCGCGGCGCGGGCGGAGCGGGTACGGGCGCTGGGCCTGGACGCGGCGAGCCTGCCCGGGTACGCCGAGCGTTACCGGGCGCTCGACCGGCCCGCGCTGGAGGCCGCCGGGATGCTGGTCGGGCCGCCGCCCAAGGGCGGGCCGCTGATCGGGGCGTCCTGCCGGTCGGCGGAGGGCGAGGCGCTGCTGCGGGAGGCCAAGGACGTCCTGCACGCGCTGCTGTTCTGCGGCGAGGACGAGGGCGTGCGGATCGAGCGGGTGCAGCGCGAGCTGCTGACGCTCACCGTGCCGAGGGCCAAGCTGCACGCGATCGGCTTCGTGATGCGGGCGGCCACCGAGATCGGCGCGCAGGGCACCTGGCGGGATCCGCACGGCACCGCGCACGACGAGCGCGCCGCCAACACCCTGCTCCAGGTCGAGTACGGCGAGGGCGCCGACGAGCGGGTGGGGACGGCCATCGCCGCGTGCCTGCGGCTGATCAACGAGCTGGAGATCAACGAGCAGGTGCTCTACGGCCGGATGGAGAACGTCGAGGAGAGCACCCTGTAGCCGGGCCGACCGGCCCGGGGCCCGGTGGGGACCCCGGGCCGCCGGGTCACACGAGGGCGGCGTCGAGGGTGATGGTGGTGCCGGTCAGCGCCTTGCTGACCGGGCAGTTGGCCTTGGCGGTCTCGGCGGCCTTCTGGAAGTCCTCCGCCGACAGGCCCGGGACCTTGGCGCGCACGGTGATGTGGATCCCGGTGATGCCCTCGCCCGGCTGGAAGGTGACGTCGGCCTTGGTGTCGACGGTCTCCGGCGGGGTGCCCGCCCCGGCCAGCCCGTGCGAGAGGGCCATGGAGAAGCAGGTGGAGTGGGCGGCGGCGATCAGCTCCTCCGGGCTGGTGCGGCCCTCCGGCTTCTCGGCGCGCGACGGCCAGGTGACGTCGAACGTGCCCAGGCCCGAGGAGTCCAGGGACACGGTGCCCTGGCCGCCCATCAGCGGTCCCTCCCAGTGGGCGTTGGCGGTGCGCGTCGTTGCCATGTGATCGTTCCCTTCGGATGGTTCGCGGTGCGTGTTCACGGTGGCCGCCGGGGGCGGCCCTCCCATTCAATACCGATCTTCGGGTGCGGCTAGGCGGCGGGGGCGCGTGCGGGGCTCCGGAACACCTGGTCGGCGTGCCAGGCGATGTGCCCCGGCTCCACCGGCGGCCGGCCCGCGCGCGGATCCCGGACGGGCCGGCCGGACAGGTTCAGCACCAGCAGCGAGGCGACCGGGGCGGTGGCGCGGAACCCGCCCGACACGGCGATCAGCCGTTCCCCGGTCAGCCCGAGCACGCCCCGGTCGAGCAGCCGGTGGTGCAGCGCGCACAGGCACAGCCCGTTGGCGGTCTCGTCCGGCCCCTCGAAGGACCGCCACCGCACGTGCGCGGCGTCCAGCCCGACCGCCACGCCGTCCAGCAGCCCGTCGTAGTCGCAGAAGGCGCAGCGGAACCCGTACGCCTCCAGCACCTCCTCACGGAACGCCGGATCGCGGGGCGGCAGGCGGCTCACCACGGCGGCGGGCAGCTCGGCGCCCTCCAGGCTGAGCCCGGCCTCCTGGCAGAGGTCCTCGTGCAGGGTCGGCGGGAAGTTCGCCTCCAGCAGCGCCCGCGCCAGCCGCGCCAGCAGCGCCGGGTCGGCGTCCAGCGCCGCCGCCAGCTCCGGGTGCAGCCGCCCCCGCGCGCCCGAGGAGCGCAGCGTCCCCAGGCCGGGCCCCGGGCTGCCGGGCCCGTCGTCGGTCTCCACCAGCCACAGCCGGTCGTCGCTCGCCAGGTGGTGGAACGGGTAACCCGGGCTGGTGCGGCGCGGCGGGCCGAACTCGCGCAGCAGGCGGTGCAGGGACCGCTCGGCGGCCGAGAACACGATGGGCTCCGCGCCGTGCCGCTGGTGATGGCCCAGTGCGTACAGCAGCAGCAGCGGCTTGTGCGGGGCCCGTTCACCGCCGCGCGTCCACTGGCGGACGCCCAGCACCCGCTCCACCCAGTCCACGCCGACAGCCTGCCAGACGCGGCGGGCCCGCGCGCGCTAGATCTCGGCGAGGATGTCCTGCAGCAGCCGCACCGACTCCTGCGGCTGGCCCGCCGCCACGCACAGGCCGTTGATGGCGCGCAGGTACGCCTCGACGTCGCTGGGCTTGTCGAGGTACAGCGCGCTGGTGAGGTGCTCCAGGTAGACCACGTCCGACAGGGCGGGCTCGGCGAACCGCAGGATGGTGAACGGGCCGCCCGCCGCCGCGCTGGCCGCCACGTCCAGCGGCACCACCTGCAGGGTGATGTTCGGCAGCGCGGCCAGCTCGATCAGGTGGGCGATCTGCTCGCGGATCACCGCCCGGCCGCCGACCCGGCGGCGCAGCGCCGTCTCGTCCACCACCGCCCACACCGCCGGGGCGTCGGGGCCCATCAGCCGCCGCTGCCGGGCCATCCGCAGGCTCACCCGGCGCTCGACCTCGTCCTCGTCGGCCTCGGGGTGGCCGAGCCGGACGACGGCGCGGGCGTAGTCCTCGGTCTGCAGTAGACCCGGCACGAAGTGCACCTCGTAGGCCCGGATCAGCGAGGCAGCCTCCTCCAGCCCGAGGTAGACCTCGAACCAGCCGGGCAGCACGTCCCCGTAGCGGTGCCACCAGCCGGGGGTGTTGGCCTGCCGCGCCAGCGACAGCACCGCCTCGCGGTCGGCCTCGTCGGTGACCCCGTACAGGGTGAGCAGGTCGGCGACGTCGCGCTGCTTGAACCCGACCCGGCCGTTCTCCATCCGGCTGATCTTGGAGTGCGAGCCGCGGATGGCGTGCCCGGCGTCCTCCGCGGAGATCCCGGCGCTCTCGCGCAGCTCCCGCAGGTGCCCGCCGAGCAGCAGGCGCAGCACGGTGGGCCCGCCACGGCGGGGGTACCCGACGACCGCGGGCGCCGGGACGTCGGAGCCCGCCGGAACCAGCGCGGGCATGAGCGCTTCCTCGTGCACGGTGCTACCAGCCAATCGAGCGGCCCGTCCTCGTCCAGACGAACGAGGACCACCAGCAGCGTAGTGAATCACCGCGAAACCCGCATCGCCCCTGGTGAGCGGATCAGGAACGGTCCCGCAGCAGGGCCTTGTGGATCTTGCCCACGGGGGTCAGCGGCACGTCGGCGGTGACCACGAACTGGCGCGGGACCTTGTAGTCGGCCAGCCGCTCCCGGCAGTACGCGGTCAGCTCCTCGGCCGTGGGCGGCTCGACCCCCGGGCGGGGCACCACGTAGAACCGGCCGACCTCGCCCAGGACCGCGTCGGGCACCCCGAACCCGGCGGCCATCGCGACCTTCGGATGCGTGGTCAGCACGTTCTCGATCTCGACCGGATACACGTTGAACCCGCCCTGGATGTACATCTCCTTCTTGCGCCCGCGCAGCACCAGGTGCCCGTCAGGCTCCTGGACGACCATGTCGCCGGTGGCCAGCCAGCCGTCCTCGGCGAACACCGCGGCGGTCTCCTCGGGCATGTCCCAGTAGCCCGCGGCGACGCAGCCGCCCCGGACCTGCAGTTCGCCGGTCTCGCCGGGGGACAGCACCGTGCCGTCGGGCCCGGTGACCCGGGCCTCGAAGTCGCCGATCGGCACGCCCAGCGTCCGGGACACGGTGTCGGGGTCGTCGTCGGGATGCGACAGCACGCACGCCCCCGACGTCTCCGACAGGCCGTACAGCCCGTACAGGCGGGCACCGGGGAAGCCGCCGCGGATCGCCTCGGCCAGCGCGGGCTCCACGTTGGAGCCGCCCGCCACGCACAGCCGCACCGAGGACACGTCGCGCCCGGCGAAGCTCTCGTGGTTCAGCATCAGCACGTACATCGTCGGGACCGCGCTCAGCAGCGTGACCCGGTGCCGCTCGATCGCGCGCAGCGCCCCCTCGGGGGAGAACGCGGGCAGCAGCGCCACCGAGGCCCCCGCGACCAGCGCCGCCATGATGGTGCAGGTGATGCCGCCGACGTGGTTGAACGGCAGGTGCCCCAGGAAGACCTCGGAGGCGTCCGTGCCGCAGTGCGCGACCTGCGCCGACGCCGAGGCCAGGATGCTGCCGTGGGTGATGACCGCGCCCTTGGGCCGCCCGGTGGTGCCGGAGGTGTAGAGGATCATCAGCGGGTCGGCGGGCGTGACCTTCGCGCGCGCCTCGGCCGGCGCCTCCGGGCCGGGATCGGCGGCGGTCAGCTCGTCGAACGACGGGACGCCGGCACCGAAGTACACGATGTCCGTGACGCCGGGGATCTCCGGGCGGAAACCGTCGAAGAAGGCGGCGAAGTCGAACCCGCCCGCCTCGGCGGCGGAGACCACCATGCGGGCGCCGCTCTGGCCCAGCATGTACGCCAGTTCCCGTTCCCGGTACCGCGCGTTCAGGGTGACGACCACCGCGCCGATCCGCGCCGCGCCGAAGAAGACCGCCAGCCACTCCGGCGTGTTCAGGCCCAGCAGCCCGATCCGGTCGCCGCGCCGCACGCCCCGGGCCAGCAGCCCGCCCGCCACCCGGTCCGCCAGCGCGTCGAACTCCGCGTACGTGATCTCCCGGTCCCCGTCGCGCAGGAACACCCCGCCGCGCCCGGCCGCCGCCGTCAGCGCCGCACCCACCGTCATCCGTCCAGCCTCCCTCGGACCGCCGTCCCCACCAAGATCACCGATGGGGGACGTGCTGTCGACATCCCGGGGATGACGAAATGATCAAGGCTTGCGGCCGACCCCGGCGTAGAACCAGGTCCGCAGCGCCTCCTCCTCCGACACCGGGCGCTCCGGCCGCCACCGCGCCGCCCACACCAGCCCCGGGTCGAGCAGCTCGAAGTCGCCGAACAGCGCGGTCACCTGCTCACGGGTGCGCGGCGTGCCGGGCCGGTTGGTGCGCTTGTAGACCTCCACGACCCTGGCCACCAGCTCGGGCATGCCGTCGGCGGAGGCGTGCGTGAGCGCCAGGTGGCTGCCGGGCGCCAGCGCGTCCCGCAGCTCCTTCATGACGCCCTGCGGGTCGGCGGAGTCGGGCACGAAGTGCAGCGTCGCCACCACCAGCACCGCCACCGGCCGGTCGAAGTCCAGCAGCCGCCGGGTCTCGGGGTGCTCCAGGATCTCGCGCGGGCGGCACAGGTCGGCCTCCACGAACGCCGAGACCGCCGAGTCGGCCAGGATGGCGCGGCCGTGCGCGACGACCTGGTCGTCGTTGTCGACGTACACCACCCGGGCGTCGGGGTTCACCGCCTGCGCGATCTGGTGCACGTTCTGCTGGGTGGGCAGGCCGGTGCCGATGTCGAGGAACTGGTCGATCCCCTGCTCGGCCAGGTACCGCACCGCCCGGCCGAGGAACGCCCGGTTCTCCCGGATCACCGTCAGCAGCGTCGGATCGGCCGCCATGGCCCGCTCGGCCTGCCGCCGGTCGGCCTCGAAGTGGTCCTTGCCGCCCAGGTAGTAGTCGTACATCCGCGCGATGTTCGGCACGGACGGGTCGAACCCGCCCGCCCGGGATCGGTCGCCCGTCACGATGTCTCCTGTCCTGCCGCCCCCACGCGGTGATCATCGTATTACGCGGAACGTTCCCGGACGTTCATTTCGTCCCCGGCGTCCGTTCAGTCCCAGGGGAGCGCGGCGCGTTCGGCCCAGTAACGGGCCGGGGGCACGGCGGCCTCGGCCAGCGTGGCCAGCTCGGACGCGCCGAGTGTGAGATGCGTCGCTCTCAGGTTGGCGCGCAGCTGGTTCTCGCTGACCGCGCCGACCAGGACGGTGCCCGCCCACGGTCGGCTCAGCGCGGCGGCCAGCGCGACCGCGTCCGGACCGACCCCGTGCGCCTCGGCGAGCCGCGCCACCGGCTCGGGCGGATCGACCGCGAGCCGCCCGTTGGCGAGCGTCTCCTTCACCAGGACGTGCACGCCCTCCTCGTGGGCCTCGCGCAACGCGTCCTCGGCGGACGGCTCCAGCACGTTCCAGGTCGACTGCACGGCGGTGAACAGGCGGCGGCCCTCGGCCTCCAGGCCCAGCGCCCGGCGGATCGTGTCGGCCTGGCGGGGCCCGGAGGTGGAGAAGCCCAGCCGCAGCCCGTCGGCGGCGGCCTGCGCCAGCTCCGCCAGCAGCGGCCCGTCCCGGAACAGCGGGCTGTCGTCGGTCAGCGAGTGCACCTGGTAGAGGGCGAGCCGGTCGCCCAGCAGCGCCCGCGACTCGGCGAGCTGGGAGCGGAACCGGTCGGCCGAGTGCTCCTTGACCTCGTGCCGCGGCGCGTCCATGCGCCAGCCGCCGACGTAGGCGTACCCCCACTTGCTGGAGACGGTGACGTCGTCGTGCCCCGGCAGCCACCCGGCCAGGAACTCCTCGGCGCGGCCGTAGGAACGGGCGGCGTCCACCCAGCGGATCCCGGCGTCGTACGCGACGTCCAGCACCCGGCGGGTCGCCTCCCGCATCGCCGCGACGCTCCGCTCTCCCGGCAGCTCACCGGCACGCCCCACGTTGATGTACGCCGGACGGCCCAGCGCCGCCAGCCCCAGTCCCAGACGGCTCCCTGCGCTCATGCACCCCAGCCTAGGCACCCCGCGTTCCGCGCCCCGGGACGACAGGCTGTAACGCGTTGTTCGCAAAACGCGGAAGACCTGTAGGAACGGGGCCGCCGTCAGGGCGGTGGGCGAGGTGTCGCTAAGGTCCCCGATGGGGAGGATCTCGCCACACCAGGCGGCGACAGGGATCCTCACGTGCCGGTGACCCCGGTGGAACGTGAAACGCGCGCACAACACGAGGAGGGCGTATGTCCGACATCGAGCTCGACCACCCCGGCGGGCGGATGTCTCTTGAGGTGACCAGCGCGACCGAAGGGCCCGGCGGCCTGGAGATCGGCAGTCTCCTCAAGCAGACCGGGTACGTCACCCTGGACCCGGGCTTCGTCAACACCGCGTCCTGCACCTCGGCGATCACCTACATCGACGGCGACGCGGGGATCCTGCGCTACCGCGGCTACCCCATCGAGGAACTGGCCGAGCAGGCGTCCTTCCTGGAGGTCGCGTACCTGCTGATCTACGGTGAGCTGCCGACCCCGGCGGAGCTGGCGGACTTCACCGACAAGATCCGCAACCACACGATGCTGCACGAGGACTTCAAGAACTTCTTCGCCGGGTTCCCGCGCGACGCGCACCCCATGGCGGTGCTGTCCTCGGCGGTCAGCGCGCTGTCCACCTTCTACCAGGACAGCCTGGACCCGTTCGACCCCGAGCAGGTCGACATCTCCAGCATCCGGCTGATCTCCAAACTGCCCACGATCGCCGCCTACGCCTACAAGACCTCCATCGGCCAGCCGCTGCTGTACCCGGACAACTCGCTGGGCTACGTGGAGAACTTCCTGCGCATGTCGTTCGGCGTCCCGACCACCCCGTACGAGGTGGACCCGGAGATCGTCAAGGTCCTGGACATGCTGTTCGTGCTGCACGCCGACCACGAGCAGAACTGCTCCACCTCCACGGTCCGCCTGGTGGGCTCCAGCCACGCCAACCTGTTCTCCTCCATCTCGGCGGCGGTCAACGCGCTGTGGGGGCCGCTGCACGGCGGCGCCAACCAGGCGGTGCTGGAGATGCTGGAGCGCATCCACGCCGACGGCGGCGACGTCGACGCGTTCGTGCGGCGCGTCAAGGACAAGGAGCCGGGCCTGAAGCTCATGGGCTTCGGGCACCGCGTCTACCGCAACTACGACCCCCGCGCGGCCGTGGTCAAGAAGGCCACCACCAAGGTGCTGGACCTGCTCGGCAAGCCCGACCCGCTGCTGGACATCGCCATGCGGCTGGAGGAGGTCGCGCTCGGCGACGACTACTTCGTCGAGCGCAAGCTGTACCCGAACGTGGACTTCTACACGGGCGTGATCTACAAGGCCCTCGGCTTCCCGACCAACGCGTTCACGGTGCTGTTCGCGCTGGGCCGGCTGCCGGGCTGGATCGCCCAGTGGCGCGAGATGATGGCCGACCCCACCACCAAGATCGGCCGGCCGCGGCAGGTCTACCTGGGCCCCACCGAGCGCCACTACGTGCCCGTCGACCAGCGCTGACCGCCGCCCCGGGCCGTCCTTAAGTCACTTTTCGGGGCGCTGCGCTGGAATTCCTCCCGTAACCGCGATCGGGAGGAAGACCGAGCATGGCACTCAGCGGACGAGTCAAGATCGTGCTGGCCGGGTCCGGGCTGGCCGTGGCCGGGGTCATCGCCGCCGCCGGGACCGCCCTGGCCGCCGCCGACCCCGACGGGCCGCGCACCGAGGTGCGCATCGTCGAGCACGCCGACCCCGCCCAGGCGGGGACCTGGACGGACGAGGACTGCCCGGAGAAGCGCTCCGGCACGCCCACCGCGCCCGCCGCGGGCCCGGCGGACACCCGGTGAGCACCTTCGACACCGCCCGGGCCCAGCAGGGCCCGGGCGGCCCCACCGGGGGCACCCTGGCCGAGCGGGTGCTGTTCGAGGTCAAGCGGATCATCGTCGGGCAGGACCGGATGGTCGAGCGGATGCTCGTCGCCGCGCTCGCCGGAGGCCACTGCCTGCTGGAGGGCGCGCCCGGGGTCGCCAAGACCCTCGCCGCCGAGACCCTCGCCACGGTGGTGGGCGGCACCTTCGCCCGCCTGCAGTTCACCCCCGACCTGGTGCCCGCCGACATCGTGGGCACCCGCGTCTACCGGCCCTCCACCGAGGACTTCGACGTCGAACTCGGCCCGGTGATGGCCAACGTGGTGCTCGCCGACGAGATCAACCGGGCCCCCGCCAAGGTGCAGTCGGCGCTGCTGGAGGTCATGGCGGAGGGCAGGATCAGCATCGGCGGGCGCACCCATCCGGTGCCGTCGCCGTTCCTGGTGCTGGCGACCCAGAACCCCATCGAGTCCGAGGGCGTCTACCAGCTTCCCGAGGCCCAGCGGGACCGGTTCCTGCTCAAGATCGACGTGGGCTATCCGGACGAGCCCGAGGAACTGGCGATCCTGTACCGGATGGGCGTGGAGCCGCCCCGGCCGTCCCGCGTCCTGGACACCGAGGGCCTCGCCGCGCTGCGAAGCGCCGCCCGGCAGGTGTTCGTGCACGACGCGGTGGCCCGGTACGTGGTCCGCCTGGTGTCGGTGACCCGCGCGCCGGACGCGTACGGCGTCCACGGCATGGCGCATCACATCGCCTACGGGGCCAGCCCCCGCGCCACGCTGGGCCTGGTGGCGGCGGCGCGTGCGCTGGCGCTGCTGCGGGGCCGCGAGTACGTGCTGCCGGTGGACGTGCGGGACCTGGCGGTGGACGTCATGGCGCACCGGCTGGTGCTGTCGTTCGACGCGCTCGCCGACGGTGTCACGGCCAGGAGCCTGGTGGAGCGGGTGCTGGCGGCCGTTCCGATGCCCCGGGTCGCGCCTCGGGAGGAGCCCGGGGAGGAGGACGCGGCGTGAACCTGCGTGACCTGGCCCCCGAGGAGGCCCTGCGGCGCCTGGAGCTGACCGTGCTGCGGCGGCTCGACGGGCTGTTGCAGGGCGACCACCTCGGCCTGGTGCCCGGTCCCGGCACGGAGGCGGCCGAGGGACGGGTGTACGTGCCCGGCGACGACGTGCGGGCGATGGACTGGAACCTCACCGCGCGGGCCGCCGCGCCCCACGTCCGCGACCGCGTGGCCGACCGGGAACTGGAGACCTGGGCGCTGGTCGACGCGACCGCGAGCATGGACTTCGGCACCGGCCGGGTGGAGAAACGGGACCTGGCGGTGGCCGCCGTCGCCGCCGTGGGCTTCCTCACCGAACGGTCCGGCAACCGGATCGGCGCGCAGATCCTGCACGGCACGGGAGTGCGGCACGTGCCCGCGCGGACCGGCCGCCCGCACCTGCTGGGGCTGCTGCGGGCCCTGCTGGACCTGCCCCGCAGCCCCGCCGCCCAGCCGGGCCCGCCGGGACTGGGCGCGGCGGCCGACCTGCTGCGGCGCACGGCGGCGCGGCGGCGCGGGCTGGTGGTCGTGGTGTCGGACTTCCTGGAGCCGGTGCCGACCTGGGCGCGGCCCCTGCGGATGCTGACGCAGCGGCAGCAGGTCCTCGCCGTGGAGGTGGTCGATCCGCGGGAGCTGACGCTGCCCGACGTGGGCGTCCTCACCGTCGTCGATCCCGAGACCGGACGCCGCCGCGACGTGCCCACGGCGACGCGCCGCCTGCGGGAACGGTACGCGCAGGCCGCCGCCGAGCAGCGCCGGGACATCGCCGGGGCCCTGCGCGGCGCCGGGGCCGACCACCTGCGGCTGCGCACCGACGGCGACTGGCTGCGCGACATCGTGCGGCACGTCCACCGGCGGCGCGCCCCGGGGGCGGTGCCGCCGCCGGGAGGTGCGGCATGACGTTCCTGGCCCCGCTGCGGCTGGCCCTGCTGGCGGCCCTGGCCGTGCTGCTGGCGGTGTACGTGGTGATGCAGGTCCGGCGCGGCCGGTACGCGGTCCGGTTCACCAACCTGGCGCTGCTGGAGAGGGTCGCGCCGCTGCGGCCCGGCTGGCGCCGCCATCTCCCGGCCGCCGCGTTCCTGCTGATGATGGGGCTGTTCGTGACCGGGTTCGCCCGCCCGGCCGCCGACGTCCGGGTGCCCCGCGAGCAGGCCACCATCATGATCGCGATCGACGTGTCCACGTCGATGGAGGCGACCGACGTGGCCCCGGACCGGTTCACCGCCGCCAAGCGCGCCGCCGGGACCTTCCTCGACGCGCTGCCCGACCGGTTCAACGTGGGGCTGGTCTCGTTCGCGGGCACCGCCACGGTGGCCGTCCCGCCCACCACCGACCGGCGGGCGGTCCGCGCCGGGATCGACGGGCTCACGCTCGGGCCGCGCACCGCGATCGGCGAGGCGGTGTTCAGCTCGCTGCAGGCCCTCGCCGCGTTCGGCGCGCAGTGGGGCCAGGCCGCCCCGCCCGCCCGGATCGTGCTGCTGTCGGACGGCACCAACACCACCGGCCGTTCCCCGGAGGCCGCCGCCCAGCAGGCCGCGCAGTCGCGGGTCCCGGTCTCGACGATCGCCTACGGCACCGAGGACGGGGTCATCGAGAGCGAGGGACAGGTCGTCCCCGTGCCGGTGGACGGGCCCGCGCTGGAACGCCTGGCCCAGGCGACCGGGGGCCGCTTCTACGAGGCGGCGACCGGCGAGGAACTGCGCCGCGTGTACGCCGACATCGGCAGCAGCATCGGCTACCGCACCGAGCAGCGGGAGATCTGGGTGTGGTTCGTGGGGGCCGGGCTGCTGCTCGGATGCGCCGCCGCCGCCGGATCCCTGCTGTGGTTCTCCCGCCTTCCCTGAGGAGCCGACATGACGGAAACCCCGCTGGGGCTCGGGAAGCCCCGAGGCCCCGACTTCGTGGACCAGACCCTGCCCGCCCCGGGAGCCCCGTGGCCCCCGATGCGGCCCGTGCCGCCGCCGCCCGTGGCGGCGCCCCGGCCGCCGTCGCGGTCCGCCCGTGTCCTGCTCGCCGCCGTGGTGGCCGCCGTCCTCGCCGGGGGCACG
>DATADI010000328.1:0-3058 GCA_036258615.1 Thermomonospora sp.
CCGCGCCCCGGGCGTCGTGGGCGTCCCGCCGGCCGGTGGAGCTGGTGGCCGCCGGGCTCGCCGGGGCCCTGATCGGCGGTGGCCTGGTCGGGGCGCTGGACGTGCTCGACGACGACGGCGACGACGACCGCGTGGTCCGGGTGATCGAACGCGGCGGCGGTCCCGGGCCGGGCTGGCGGCGCTGGGACCGGGAGTTCGGCGAGGACCTGCCCGAGCGGATCCCGCCCGAGTGGCGGCGGCCCCGCCGGATCCTGCCGCCCGAGGCGCCCACCGAGGCGCCCACGGAGGTGCCCACGCCCTCGCCGAGCCCGACGGGCTGACCGTAGGGTGGGCCCGTGACGGACGTGAGCGAGAGCACGCCGATCCGGGTGATGGTGGTCGACGACCATCCGATGTGGCGGGACGCGGTGGCCCGCGACCTGACCGAGGCCGGGCACGAGGTGGTGGCCACGGCGGGCGAGGGCCGTACCGCGGTCCGGATCGCCGCCGCGGCCCGCCCGCAGGTCGCGGTGGTGGACCTGCAGCTGCCCGACATCAGCGGCGTCGAGGTGGCCCGCGCGCTGGCCGCGCCCGGCGACGACGGCGAGCCCGCCGTGCGGGTGCTGGTGCTGTCGGCCAGCGGCGAGCAGCAGGACGTGCTGGACGCCGTCAAGGCGGGCGCCACCGGCTACCTGCTCAAGTCGGCGGCGCGTGAGGAGTTCCTCGACGCCGTCCGCCGCACCGCCGAGGGCGACGCGGTGTTCACGCCCGGCCTGGCGGGGCTGGTACTGGGCGAGTACCGCAGGCTCGCCGCCGCCCCGCGCCGCGACGACGCCGACGCGCCCCGCCTCACCGAGCGGGAGACCGAGGTGCTGCGGCTGGTCGCCAAGGGCCTGACCTACAAGCAGATCGCCCAGCGGCTGGTCCTGTCGCACCGCACCGTGCAGAACCACGTCCAGAACACCCTCAGCAAGCTCCAGCTCCACAACCGCGTCGAACTGGTCCGCTACGCCATCGAGAAGGGCCTCGACCAGGACTAGGCCCTCGGCGGGATTGACGTGAAGGCCCCGTTTGTGTCACAGGTCATGGAAACCCGGATGATCTGACCGGCATCTGGTATCAGGCGGCCCCGGCGGGGGCCCGGCGACGGGGAGACACGATGCATCCGACCGTGGATCGGCTGGCGGGGTCGGGGGACACCTGGGGCATCTCGGGGCCCGCCTTCCTCACCGGGTACGTCGTCGTCGCGGTGCTGTTCTTCGTGGGGGCCCTGGTGGCCCGGCGGCGGATCACCGCGGGCGGCGACGCCGGGCAGGACCTGCACCCCTACGAGGTCGCGTACCTGGTCGGCGGCCGGTTCCGGACGATCGCCACCGCGCTGGCCGGGCTGCGCGCCGACGGGGCCGTCACCGCGCCGCGGCCGAACGAGCTGGTCGCCGGGCCGGAGCCGACGACCATGCGGTCCCCGCTCGACCTGGCGATCCACCGCGAGGTCCAGCGCGACGCGATCACCGTCCGGAGCCTGTCGGGCCGGTCGGCGGTGTGGGCGGAGGTCGACGCGATCCGCCTCGGCCTGGAGAAGCGCGGCCTGCTGCCCGGTCCCGCCCAGCGCGCCCAGGTCCGGCTGGCCGCGCTGCCGATGGCGCTGCTGCTGGTGGCCGGGTTCGTGCGGCTGCTGGCGGGCCTGCAGAACGACCGGCCCGTCGGCTTCCTCGTCGTGGCTCTGATCATCGTGGCGGTGGCGACGGCCTTCCTGCTCATGGTCGTCCCGGACGGGGTGCGCGCCGGGGACCGGGCGGTCGAGCTGTCCCGCACGCGCCACCGGCACCTGGACCCCTCGATGTCGCCCGCCTGGACCACCTACGGCGCCGAGGTGGCGGCGCTCGGCGTGGCCCTCTACGGAGTGCCCGCCCTGGCCGGGGTCGACCCCGAGTTCGCCGACGCCGTCGAGCTGCACAAGCACCTGGCGGACGGTGGGGGATCGTCCGCCTCCTCGGGCTCCGCCTCCTCCGGCGGCGGGTACGCCTGCTCCGGCGGCGGGTCGAGCTGCGGTGGCGGTGGCGGCGGTGGTGGCGGCTGCGGCGGCGGAGGGTGCGGCGGATGACCGCCGGGCTCCCCGCCCTGGGGGTCGGGATCGGCTGGCGCCCCGAGATCGCCGGGTTCGTGGAGGGTCTCCCCGGGCTGCGCTTCACCGAGGTGATCGCCGAGTCCGTGGACCCCGGGCGTCCTCCCGAGGGCCTGCTCGACCTGCGCGACCGCGGCGTCCGGGTCGTCCCGCACGGGGTGCGGCTGTCGCTGGGCGGCGCGGAGCCGGTCGATCCCGCCCGGGTCGCCCACCTGGCCGCCGCCGCCGAGGCGCTGCGCGCCCCGCTGGTCAGCGAGCACGTCGCGTTCGTCCGCGCGGGCGGCATGGAGGCCGGGCACCTGCTGCCCGTTCCGCGCACCCGCGCCGCCCTGGACGTCCTGACCGACAACATCCGCCGTGCCTCCGCCGACCTGCCGGTGCCGCTGGCCGTCGAGCCGATCGCCGCGCTGTTCGACTGGCCCGACGCCGAGTACGACGAGGGCGCGTTCCTCACCGAGCTGCTCGAACGCACGGACGCGCTGCTGCTGCTCGACATCGCGAACGTGTACGCCAACGCGCGCAACCGGGGGCAGGACCCGGCGGCGCTGCTCGACCGGCTCCCGCTGGAACGCGTCGCCTACTGCCATGTCGCCGGAGGCCACCAGCACGAGGGCCTGTACCACGACACCCACACCGATCCGGTGCCCGCCGAGGTCCTCGCGCTGGTCAGGGAGCTGAGCGCCCGGCGCCGCCCGCCGGGGTTCCTGCTGGAACGCGACGGGCGTTACCCGCCCGCCGCCGAGCTGCGCGCCGAGCTGGACGCGATCGCCGCCGCCGCCGGATACCCGGCGGTCACATGACCCCGCGGGAGGAACTGGCCGCCGCCCAGGAGGCGCTGGTCGCCGCGCTGGTCGCGGGGGCGCCGCTGCCCCCGGGCTTCGACGCGGACCGGGTCGGCGCCGCCGCGCGCGCCCTGCTGCGCAAGCGGGCGGGCCTGGTGGCGCGGGCCTGGCC
>DATADI010000329.1:0-3779 GCA_036258615.1 Thermomonospora sp.
GCGACATCTACAGCCGGGTCGTGTACGGCGCGAGGCCCTCGCTCGGCCTGGGACTGGGCGCCACGGCCATCGCGGTCTCGGCCGGTGCGTTGCTGGCCCTGGTCGCGCTGGTCGGCGGGCGGATCGCCGACGAGGCCGTCATGCGGCTCACCGACGTGTTCCTGGCGTTCCCCGGCATCCTGCTGGCGTTGCTGGTGGTCGCCGTGCTGGGCCCGGGCACCGTGAACGCCACCCTGGCGATCGGCTGCGCGTTCGCGCCCGGCTTCACCCGGCTGGTGCGCGGTGAGGCGCTGGTCGTCCAGGAGTCCGACTACGTGCGGGCGGCGGTCGTGCTGGGCTACCGGCGGTCCCGGATCCAGGTGCGGCACGTACTGCCCAACGCGCTGCCGCCGCTGCTGGCGCTCGCCACCCTCACCGTGGGCACCGCCGTGCTGGCCGGGTCGTCGCTGAGCTTCCTGGGGCTCGGCCCGCAGCCGCCGAGCCCGGAGTGGGGGGCGATGCTCGCCGACGGGCGCGACTTCCTGGGCAGCGCGTGGGCTCTGGCGGTGTTCCCGGGGGCGGCGCTCACCACCACCGTGGTCGCGGTCAACGTCGTCGGCCGGGACCTGCGCCGGCGCTTCGAGGGGAGGCATCCCGGTGAACGGCGCTGAGCCACTGCTGGTGGTCGAGGGGCTGGAGGTCGCCTTCGGCTCCGGACGCCA
Source organism: Thermomonospora sp. (assembly GCA_036258615.1). Taxonomy (GTDB): domain Bacteria; phylum Actinomycetota; class Actinomycetes; order Streptosporangiales; family Streptosporangiaceae; genus Thermomonospora. The sequence goes on from DATADI010000329.1 coordinate 702, forward strand.
CCGGGTCAGGGCGGTGCGCGGCGTGGACCTCACCGTCCGGCCGGGCGAGTGCCTGGCGGTCGTGGGCGAGTCGGGCTCCGGCAAGAGCGCCACCGCCCGCGCGCTGCTGGGCCTGGCCGGTCCCGGCGCGTCGGTGCGGGCCGCCCGGCTCGACCTGGCGGGCACGGACCTGACGGCGGTGTCCCGGCGCGGGTGGCGCGAGGTGCGGGGCGGCCGGATCGGGCTGGTCCCGCAGGACGCGCTGGCCTCGCTGGACCCGCTGCGGACGGTCGGCGCGGAGGTCGGCGAGGCGCTGCTCAACCACCGGATCACCGACCGGCGCGGGCGCGCCGCGCGGGTGGTGGAGCTGCTGGGCCGGGTGCACATGCCCGACCCGGAGCTGCGCGCCCGGCAGTACCCGCACCAGCTGTCCCGCGGGCAGCGGCAGCGGGCGCTGATCGCCTCCGCCCTCGCCGCCGAACCGCCGCTGCTGATCGCCGACGAACCGACCACGGCGCTGGACGTCACCGTCGCGGCGCAGGTCCTCGACCTGCTCGCCGAGAACAAGTCCCGGGGCACCGCGATCCTGCTGATCAGCCACGACCTCGCGGTGGTGGCGCGGCTCGCCGACCGGATCGCGGTGATGCACGCCGGGGTCGTGGTGGAGGAGGGGCCCGCCGGGACGCTGCTGGCCGCCCCCGCGCACCCCTACACCCGCGAACTGCTGGCGGCGGTGCCGACCGCGCGGGTCAAGGGCCTGCGGCTGTCGTCCCCCCGTGACCACGCCGTCGAGGACCCGGCCCCCGGCGGCTGCGCGTACGCCCACCGGTGCCCGCTGGCGAACGACCGGTGCCGCGCCGAGGAACCGCCGCTGGTCCCGGTGGGGGCGCTCGGCGTCCGGTGCCTGCGCGTGGGCGAGGAGCCCCCCGCGCCGCCGCCCCGCCCCCGCCGCGCCCCGGCCGACCAGGGCGCGGTGATCCTGGAGGTCACCGACGTCACCAAGCGTTTCCGAGGGCCCGACCGGCGCGACCACGTCGCGGTCGAGGAGGTCTCCTTCACCCTGCGGGCCGGGGAGACGCTCGGCATCGTGGGCGAGTCCGGCTCCGGCAAGTCCACCACGGCGAACATGGTGATGGGGCTGCTCGAACCGGACGCCGGGGAGATCCGCCTGCTGGGGCGGCCCTGGTCACATCGTCCCGAGGCGGAGCGGCGCGAGGTCCGCCGGCACGTACAGCTCGTTCAGCAGGACCCGCTGGGCTCCTTCGACCCCCGCTACACCGTCGAACGCATCGTCGGCGAGGGGCTGGGCCATCCGGGGCGCGGCCGTGCCCGGCACCGCGACCGGATCGTGGAGCTGCTGCGGCTGGTGCGGCTGGACCCGGCGCTGCTGGACCGCCGCCCGGCGCAGCTGTCCGGCGGGCAGCGGCAGCGGGTGGCCATCGCCCGTGCCCTGGCCCCCGAACCGTCCGTGCTGGTCTGCGACGAGCCGGTGTCCGCGCTGGACGTGTCGGTGCAGGCGCGGATCCTCGACCTGTTCGCCGACATCCAGGAGCGGCTGGGCCTGGCCCTGTTGTTCATCTCGCACGACCTCGGCGTCATCTACCACGCCAGCGACCGGATGCTCGTCATGCGGGCCGGGCGGGTGGTGGAGGAGGGACCGGTCGAGACGGTCTTCCGGGCGCCCCGGCACCCGTACACGCGCGGCCTGCTCACCGCGCTGCCGAGCCTGCCCGCGACCGGCGCCCCCGAGGACGCCACCGATCCGGTCAAGTCCGACTACTCCCCGGCCTGAGGGCCGGGCTCTCCCTGGAGGTACCCGATGACCGAACAGATCGAGCGCGAGGAACCGCGGCTCGATGTCAAGGACACCGGCGCGGACCCCTATCCCGAGTACCGGCGGCTGCGGCAGGAGTGCCCGGTCAGCCGGGTCCGCGGTGGCAACGGGCTGGAGGCGTACCTGGTCACCAGGTATGAAGACGCCCGGGAGGCGCTCAACGACGCCCGGCTCGCCAAGGACCCCCGGCACGGGGCGGCGATGATGGCCGCCAGCGGCGCGCCGCTGCCGAAGCCGGACGGCCCCAACCTGGCCAACCACATGCTCGCCAGCGACCCGCCCGAGCACACCCGGCTGCGGCGGCTGCTGGTCCGGGAGTTCACCCCCCGGCGGGTGGAGGGCATGCGGGGCCGGGTCCAGGAGATCACCGACGGGCTCGCCGAGAACGTGCGGCGGCGGGTCGCCGAGGGCGCTGAGGTCGTGGACCTGCTGACGGAGTTCGCGTTCCCGCTGCCGATGTCGGTGATCTCCGAGCTGCTGGGCATCCCGCTGGAGGACATGGACAGGTTCCGCGACTGGTCCCGGGCGATCCTGCTGCCGCTGGGCACCCCCGGGCAGGCGGAGGGGCTGCGGGAGCTGTCGGGGTACCTCGGGGAGCTGATGGCCGCCAAGAAGGCCGCCCCGGGCGAGGACCTGTTCAGCGCGCTCGCCGCCGCCGAGGAGGAGGACCGGCTCTCGCCCGCCGAGCTGATCGGCACCGCCATCCTCATGATCATCGCCGGGCACGACACCACGGTGAACCTGATCGCCAACGGCCTGCTGGCGCTGCTGCGCCACCCCGACCAGCTCGCCCTGCTGCGCGAGCGGCGGGACCTGCTGCCCGACGCGATCGAGGAGTTCCTCCGCTACGACGCCCCGCTGGAGCGGGCCACCGCGCGCTGGGCGGTGGAGGACGTGGAGATCGCCGGGACCACCATCCCCAAGGGCAGCCTGGTCAGCATCGTGCTCGGCTCCGCCAACCGGGACGAGGGGGCGTTCGCCGGCGGTGAGGCGTTCGACATCACCCGCAGCTCCGACAACCGGCACATCGCCTTCGGGCACGGCATCCACTACTGCATCGGGGCTCCGCTGGCGCGGCTGGAGGGGCAGGTGGCCTTCAACACGCTGCTCGACGCGTTCCCGACGCTGGAGCTGGCCGTCCCGGAGGAGGACCTGCGGTGGCGGCACAGCATCGTGATGCGCGGCCTGGAGTCCCTTCCCGTCCGGGTCGGCCTCGGCTGACCGTCCGCACCGTCCGCACCCCATGAAGAAGCCCCGGCGCCTGG
>DATADI010000330.1:0-24540 GCA_036258615.1 Thermomonospora sp.
CCTCGGTCCTCCTCGGACAGCTCCTCCGCCGGCGGGCTCCAGTCGCGACCGGCCAGCGCCTTCGTGCGGAACGGCTCGGGCCAGCCGCCCGGCGGGTCGCCCAGCTCGCCGTTCAGGAAGCCGACGACGCTGTCGGGCAGGTCGTAGCGCTCGGGGTGGGCGGCGAAGTCGTCGGGGTCGGCCCCGACGGCGACCAGGTGCAGCGCCAGGTCGCCCACGACCTTGCTGGACGGCGTCACCTTCACCAGCCGCCCCAGGATCCGGTCGGCGGCCTCGTAGAGCCGCTCGATCTCCTCGAACCGGTCGCCCAGGCCCAGCGCCACCGCCTGCTGCCGCAGGTTGGACAGCTGCCCGCCCGGGATCTCGTGCCGGTAGACGCGGCCGGTCGGCGACGGCAGCCCCATCTCGAACGGCGCGTACAGCCGCCGGACGGCCTCCCAGTAGGGCTCCATCGCGGTGAGCGCGTCCAGGTCGAGGCCGGTGGCGCGTGGGGTGAAGTCGGTGTGCGCGACGATCGCCTGCAGCGGCGGCTGGCTGGTGGTGCCCGACAGCGGCGCGGCGGCCCCGTCGACGGCGTCCACCCCGGCCTCCACGGCGGCCAGGTAGGTGGCGAGCTGGCCCCCGGCGGTGTCGTGGGTGTGCAGGTGGACGGGCAGGTCGAAGCGTTCACGCAGCGCGGTGACGAGGGTGCGGGCGGCGGGCGCGCGCAGCAGCCCGGCCATGTCCTTGATGCACAGCACGTGGACGCCCGCCGCGACCAGTTCCTCGGCCAGCCGCAGGTAGTAGTCGAGCGTGTACAGCTCCTCGGCGGGCGAGGACAGGTCGCCGGTGTAGCACAGGGTGCCATCGACCAGCGCGTGGGTCTCCAGGACGGCGTCGATGGCGGGCCGCATCCGGGAGACGTCGTTGAGCGCGTCGAACACCCGGAAGATGTCCACGCCGGTGCGGGCGGCCTCGGCGACGAACGCGCGGGCCACCGAGTCGGGATACGGCGTGTAGCCGACGGTGTTGGCCCCGCGCAGCAGCATCTGGATGCACAGGTTGGGCGCGGCCTCGCGGATGGCGGCCAGCCGGTCCCACGGGGACTCGCCGAGGAACCGCAGCGCCACGTCGTAGGTCGCGCCGCCCCACGCCTCAAGCGACAACAGCTGCGGCGTCATGCGCGCGAGGTAGGGCGCGGCCTTGACCAGGTCGTACGTGCGGACCCGGGTGGCCAGCAGCGACTGGTGCGCGTCGCGGAAGGTGGTGTCGGTGACGGCGAGGGCCTTCTGGGCGCGCAACGCCTCCGCGAACGCCTTCGGCCCCAGAGCCAGCAGCCGGTCGCGGGACCCCTCGGGGATCGGCCCGCGTTCCAGCGGCGGCAGCTTGGTGGCGGGGTCGAGGTCGGTGGGGGCCTCGCCGTACGGCTTGTTGACGGTGACGTCGGCGAGGTAGCGCACCAGCCGGGTCGCGCGGTCGCCGCTGGACCGGGCGGTGAGCAGCTCGGGGTGGTCGGCGATGTAGGAGGTGGTGACGCCGCCCGCGCGGAAGTCGGGCTCCTCCAGCACCGCCTGCAGGAACGGGATGTTGGTGGCGACCCCGCGGATGCGGAACTCCACCACCGCGCGGCGCGCCCGCCGGACCGCGTCCTCGAAGGTGCGGCCCCGGCAGGTGAGCTTGACCAGCAGCGAGTCGAAGTGCGGGGTGACCTCGGCGCCCGCGTGGGTGGTGCCGGTGTCGAGGCGGACCCCGGCGCCGCCGGGCGAGCGGTAGGCGGAGATACGGCCGGTGTCGGGGCGGAAGTCGTTGGCCGGGTCCTCGGTGGTGATCCGGCACTGCACCGCGTACCCGTTGACCGTGATCTCCTCCTGGCGGATGCCGAGGTCGGCCAGCGTCTCACCCCCGGCGATGCGCAGCTGGCTCTGCACCAGGTCGATGCCGGTGACCTCCTCGGTCACGGTGTGCTCGACCTGGATGCGCGGGTTCATCTCGATGAAGACGTGCCGCCCCTGGTCGTCGACGAGGAACTCGACGGTGCCCGCGTTGACGTAGCCGATCTCGCGGGCGAACCTCACCGCGTCCTCGCACAGGCTCGCCACCACGGCGGCGTCCAGGCGCGGGGCGGGCGCGATCTCGATGACCTTCTGGTGGCGGCGCTGCACCGAGCAGTCGCGTTCGCGCAGGTGCACCGTGTGGCCGGTGCCGTCGGCCAGGACCTGGACCTCGATGTGGCGGGGCCGGTCGACGGCCTGCTCCAGGAACACCGTCGGGTCGCCGAACGCGCTCTCGGCCTCGCGCCGGGCGATCTCGACGGCCGCCGCGAGGTCCTCACGGCGCTCGACGCGGCGCAGGCCCCGGCCGCCGCCGCCCGCCGCGGCCTTGACGAACAGCGGGAACCCGACCTCGTCGGCCGCCGCCTCCTCCGCGCCGGGCTCGGGGGTCGCCGACCGCAGCACCGGCAGGCCCGCCCGCCGGGCCGCCGCCACCGCCTCGATCTTGTTGCCCGCCAGCCGCAGCACCGCCGAGGACGGCCCGACGAAGGTCAGCCCGTTGCGCTCGCACGCCTCGGCCAGCTCGGGGCTCTCCGACAGGAACCCGTAGCCGGGGTACACCGCGTCCGCGCCGACCCGCAGCGCGGTCTCCACGATGCCGTCCACGTCGAGGTAGGCGCGCACCGGGTGGCCCCGCTCGCCGATCTCGTAGGCCTCGTCGGCCTTCTGCCGGTGCAGGGAGAACCGGTCCTCGTGGGCGTAGACGGCGACCCCGGAGATCCCGAGTTCGAAGGCGGCGCGGAACGCCCGCACGGCGATCTCACCCCGGTTGGCGACGAGCAGCTTTCTGATCACGGCGTCCCCCACGGGAGTCGAGGTCGGCCCCAGGACGATCACCCGGGGAGCGGCGTCGTGCCCGGCCACCATAGCGGGCAGGTCGCCGATTTCGATACCCATGGGATCATCAGCGGACATATCAACCCGAAGGCACACCTTCCTTACCTCATCGGGTGTACCGGACCTCACCGCCCACCATCGCCAGCTCCACCCGGACCTCGGGGATCCGCTCGGCGTCGATCGCGAACAGGTCCTCCGACAGCACCACGAGGTCGGCGTACTTGCCCGGCGTCAGGGACCCCCGGTCGTGCTCGCAGAAGTTCGCGTAGGCGCTGCCGAGGGTGTAGCCCCGGACGGCCGTGGCCAGGTCCACGGCCTCCTCGGGCATCCACGGGTCCCCGCCGTCCAGGCCCCGGCGGGTCACGGCGGTGTAGATGCCGACCATCGGGTCCATCTCGGCCACGTTCCAGTCGCTGGAGAACGCCAGCGCCGCGCCGCTGTCGGCCAGGCTCCGCATGGGCCACGCCTTGCTCCACCGTTCCGGGCCGACCGCCCCGGCCCAGTCGTGGCCGGGCCCGGCGATGTCCGGGCTGCAGTGCCGGGGCTGCATGCACGCGACCACGCCCAGCTCCGCGAAGCGCGGGGTGTCGGCCGGATCCAGGCACTCGACGTGGACGACCTGGTGGCGGGCGTCGCGCGGGCCGTTCACCCGCCGCGCCCGCTCCACCGCGTCCAGCACCGTGCGGATCCCCCGGTCACCGGTGGCGTGCACGAACGTCTGGAACCCGGCGGCGTCGAGCCGGGTGAGCACCTCGGCGAACTCCTCCGGCGGGTAGAACGTCGCGCCCCGGTTGCCGGGCTCCCCCGCGTACGGCTCCAGCATCGCGGCGGTGCGCGGCTCGATCACGTCGTCGATGTAGAGCTTGAGCGGCCCCACCCGGAAGGCGTCGTCGTCGTACGTACGGGCCGCCGCCGCGAACTCCGCCAGGTCCTCCGCCGTCGTGCCACGCGGGTGGAACAGCGCCGCGACAAGCCGGGACCGCAGCCGCCCCTCGGCGCGGGCCCGTTCGAACAGCGCCAGGTCGTCCAGCGAGTTCTGCGGCTCCACCACGGTGGTGATGCCGTACCGGATCGCCATGTCCAGGCTCGCGCACAGCCGGGCGTACTGCCGGTCGGGGTCGGCCCACGGCAGCCCCAGGTCGCGCAGCGCGCGGTGGCCCGCCCGGGACAGGCCGCGCACCGCGAACTCGGTGACGAACCCGGTCGGCTCGCCCCGCTCGTCGGTCTGGGCGACGCCGAACGGCAGGTCCACGTGGTCCCGGTCGATGCCGAGCCGCGCCAGGCCCGCCGTGTTCAGCCACATGGTGTGGACGTCGTAGCTGAACACGAACGCGGGCACGTCACCGGTGAGCGCGTCCAGGTCGGCGGCGCGAGGCATCCGGCCCCCGCCGAGCGCGGAGTAGTCGAAGCCCTCGCACTCGATCCACGGGGCGGACGGGTGGCGTTCCCGCCAGGCGGCGATGCGGGCGCCGACCTCCGCCAGACTGTCCGCGCCCGCCAGTTGCACGCAGGCGTCGTCGGAGCCGAGCCGTACGTGGTTGTGGGCGTCGACGAAGCCCGGCAGCACCAGCCGCCCGCCCAGGTCGAGCACCTCGGCGTCGTCGGGTGCGTCGGCGTCGTCGCCGACCCAGGTGATCCGCCCGTCCCGGACGGCCAGGGCGCTCGCCCACGGCCGGTCGCCGTCCACGGTGAACAGGCGGGCGTTGCGGAGTACGAGGTCGTCCATGGTGGCTCCCGATCAGTCTTCCGGCAGGGTGACGGCCCAGTGGGTGGCCCGCCGGGTGCGCAGGTAGAGCAGGTAGTACACGGCCCCGGCGACCGCGATCCCGGCCGTGATGAGCAGGTCGCGGGCGGCCATGCCGGTCAGCGCGTAGCCGACGGCGGCGATCACCAGCAGCGGCGGCAGCGGCCACAGCGGCATCCGCCAGCCCCGGGCCGTGCCCGCCGCCGTGCGGGCGGACCGCACGCGCAGCGCCGCCACCGCCAGCAGCAGGCACAGCGCCGCCACGATCACCGACGTCACGGTCAGCAGCGACTCGATGTCCACCAGGTAGGCCAGCAGCGCGCCCGGCAGGCTGATCGCCAGCGTGGCGGCCCAGGGCGAGCCGAACCGGGGGTGGATCCGGGTGAGGGTCCGCGAGACGGGACCCGGCCAGGCCCGGTCCCGCGCCGAGGCGTACACCACCCGGCCGTTCTGGAGCACCATGACGATCACCGCGTTGAAGATCGCGATGGCGATGCCCAGGCTGACCGCCGTGGCCACCGTGTCGCCGCCCCAGGCGCGGACGTAATCCGGGAAGGTGCCGTTGACCAGGTCGTCCGGGGTGCCGACGCCGAGCACCACGGCGGCGGTCGGCACCACGATGACGACGGCGGCCAGCCCCAGCGACCAGAACACCGCGCGGGCCACGTTGCGGCGCGGCTCGATGATCTCCTCGGCGAGGTACGACGCCGTGCCGAACCCGTTGACCACGAACATCGCCACCGCCAGCCCGGACATCAGCACCGCGAACCCGAACGGCGAGGTCCCGCCCTGCCCGTCCGGCACCGCCGCGTCCACCAGCACGCCCGGCCCCCGCTCGGCGTGCGCGAACCCGAGCACCGCGACCACCACGGCGGCGGCGATCTCGATGACCAGGAAGACCCCGGTGACCACGGCGTTGGACTTGATGTCCAGGATCCCGATCGCGGTGGCCAGCAGCATCACCGCCGCCCCGGCGAGCTGCCGGTCCACGGTGAACAGGTCGGCCAGGTAGTCGGCGGTGCCCAGGGCGATGACCGGCGGGATCACCACCAGCGTGGTGGCCGCCAGGGTGAAGGTCACCCAGCCGGCGAACCGGCCGAGCACGGCGGTGACCATCGCGTACTCGCCCCCGGAGCTGGGCGTGCGGGTGCCCAGCTCGGCGTAGCAGCAGCCGACGGCCGCCGACACGGCCACCCCGGCCAGCAGCGTGAGCACCGCGCCCTGCCCCTGCCCGGCCAGCACCTCCGGGACGATGATGAACAGCGACGACGCCGGGGTGATGCAGGACAGCGTCAGCATCACCGCGCCGAACAGGCCGAGGACACGGGCGAGCCCGGCCGGGGGCGCGGCCGAGGGGGGCGACTCGATCTGGGACATGCGGGGCTCCCGGGGGACGGGCCGGTGGTTCGAACGGCGTTCAAAGCATTTGAATGCCGTTCAATGTGCAGGATGCCGGGAACGTCCGTCAAGACCGGAAGCGGGGTCGATGCGCGCCCCCGGCAGGCCGTAGGCTCACCCCCAGCCGAAAGGGGTGCACATGCCGGGGCAGCGGGGACGGCCGGGCTCGGCGCCGCGCCGGCGGCTGGAACGGCCGCGCGAGCAGGTGCTGAGCGAGGCCATGGCCGAGATCGCCGAACGCGGCCTGGCCGGGCTGACGATGGCGGGCCTGGCGCGCCGGCTCGACACCAGCGGCGGCCACATCATGTACTACTTCCGCAGCAAGGACCAGCTGCTGCTGGAGACCCTGCGGTGGAGCGAGGAGCAGCTCACCGGCGCCCGCCGCGCCGCCCTGGCCCGCGACGTCCCGGCGGCCGAGCGGCTGGACGCCTTCGTCGGCCTGTACCTGCCGCGGAGCCCCGGCGACCCGCGCTGGATGCTGTGGATCGAGGTCTGGACCCGCGCGGCGGTGGACACGGCGATCCGCGACGCCCAGGCCGAGCTGGACCGCGCCTGGCGCACCGACCTGGCCGCCCTGCTCGGCGAGGGCCGGGCGCTGGGCGAGTTCCGCGAGGTGCCCGCCGACGCGTACGCCGCGCGGCTGCTGGCGATGCTCGACGGGTTCAGCGTGCAGCTCGTCCTCGGCGTACCCGGCATGACCCGCGAGGCGGTGCTCGGGCACGTCGCCGCGCACGTCACGACCACGCTGCTGGCCTGAACGATCACACCGTTCCGGACTGCGGAACGGCGCATTGCGGGGCGCTCCCGGACACGGCGGAATCTCCGTGTGTGGCGGCATGCCCGCCGCCGGATCCGTCCCCTGCATGGAGAAGAGGCCCGGTATGCAGCCGTTCACGATGCCCGACTTCTACCTGCCGTATCCCGCGCGGCTGAACCCCAACCTGGAACGCACACGGGAGCACAGCACGGAGTGGGCGCGGCGGATGGGCATGCTGGACACGCCCACGCCGTCCGGGGGCATCGTGTGGGACGAGGCGGCGCTGGAACGGATGGACTATCCGCTGATGTGCGCCTACACCCATCCGGACTGCGACGGGCCCGCCCTGGACCTCATCACCGACTGGTACGTCTGGGTGTTCTTCTTCGACGACCACTTCCTGGAGCTGTTCAAGTACTCCCGTGACATGGCGGGCGCCAAGGCCCACCTGGACCGCCTGGAGCTGTTCATGACCGCCCCGGGCGAGGAGCCTCCCGAGCCGGAGAACCCGGCCGAGGCGGGGCTGCGCGACCTGTGGGCGCGGACCGTCCCGGCCATGTCCGACGGCTGGCGGCGGCGCTTCACCGTCAGCACCCACAACCTGATGGTCGAGTCCATGTGGGAGCTGGACAACATCGACCGGGGCCGCATCGCCAACCCGATCGAGTACGTCCAGATGCGGCGGCGGGTCGGCGGCGCGCCCTGGTCGGCCAACCTGGTCGAGTACGCGGTGGGCGCGGAGGTGCCCGGCGACCTGGCGGACGCCCGTCCGCTGGAGGTGCTGGTGGACACCTTCGCCGACGCGGTGCACCTGCGCAACGACCTGTTCTCCTACGAGCGCGAGGTCCGGGAGGAGGGCGAGAACTCCAACGCGGTGCTGGTGTTCGAGCGGTTCTTCGACTGCCCCACCCAGGAGGCCGCCGAGCTGGTCAACGACCTGCTGACCTCCCGGCTCCAGCAGTTCGAGAACACCGCGCTGGTGGAGGTCCCCGCGCTGTTCGCCGAACGCGCCGTGCCGCCGGACCAGCAGCTCGCGGTGGCGGCGTTCGCCAAGGGCCTGCAGGACTGGCAGGCCGGGGGCCACGAGTGGCACGCGCGGTCCAGCCGCTACATGAACGAGGGCGTCGCCTCGGCGTCGGTGCCGGTGCTCGGCGGGCCGAACGGCCTCGGCACCTCGGCGGCCCGGCTCGGCCTCCAGGTCCGGGCCCGGCAGTACGCCCACGTCCCGCACCAGCCGACGGGGCATCTGCCGATCCCCGACCTGTACATGCCGTTCCCGGTGCGGACCAGCCCCCACGTGGACGGCGCGCGGGAACGCGTCGTGGAGTGGGCGCGCCGGATGGGCTTCTTCGAGTCGGTGCCCGGCGTGGAGGCGGGTGGGGTGTGGGACGAGCGCCGCATGCGCGTGTACGACCTGCCGTACTGCGCCGGGCGGATCCACGCCGACGCCGACCCCGACCGGCTCGACATCAGCTCCGGCTGGCTCGCCTGGGGCACCTACGCCGACGACTACTACCCCCTGGTGTTCGGCAGGCGGCGCGACCTGGCGGCGGCGTGGCTGAGCAACCAGCGGCTGTCGGTGTTCATGCCCCTGGACCTGGGCGCGACGCCGGAGCCGCAGAACCCCATGGAACGCGGCCTGGAGGACCTGTGGCGGCGCACCACGGAGCCCATGGACCCGGCCGCGCGCCGTAAGCTCCGCGCCGCGATCGAGACCATGACCGAGAGCTGGCTGTGGGAGCTGGGCAACGAGGCCCAGGGGCGCGTCCCCGACCCGATCGACTACGTGGAGATGCGGAGGGCGACGTTCGGCGCCGACCTGACGGTGAGCCTGGCGCATCTCGCGCACGCCGACGTGGTGCCGCCCGAGATCCACCAGACGCGGACGATGCGCGAGCTGGAGACCGCCGCCGTGGACTACGCGTGCTTCACCAACGACCTGTTCTCCTACCAGAAGGAGGTGGAGTTCGAGGGTGAGCGGCACAATCTCGTCGTCGTGGTGGAGCACTTCCTCGGCGTGGACCGCGACCGCGCCGCCCAGGTCGTGGCCGACCTGATGGAGGCGCGGATGCGGCAGTTCGAGCACATCGTGGAGACCGGTCTTCCGGCGTTGTTCGAGGATCACGACCTTTCCCAGGAGGCGCGTTCCGCACTGCAGCGCCACGCGGATCTCCTCAAGGACTACACCTCCGGGATCCTCGCCTGGCACCGGCATGTGGACCGGTACCGCGAGAAGGAACTCGTCCGCACCTATCGCCCGGAGCCGTTGCGGCTGCCGTTCTCACCGGCGGGCCTGGGGACCTCGGCGGTCCGTGCCCTTCAGCGGACGAACGCCTTCTTGTAGAAGAGGTTGACCTGGCGTGCCCGCACCCGGTTGGACGCGAAGCCGAAGAACAGCCTCACCTCACCGCTCGACGTGCGGTAGACGGCCATTCCCTCGGGTTCGCGGTAGGTGAGGCGGCGTCCCGCCCGGGTGAGGGTGGGGCCCGCCACGCGCTTTCCGGTCCTGAGGTCGATGGCGGCGATCCTGGCGTTTCCGGGCGGCGGGTTGTGGCGGCTGTAGGCGTTGCCGTAATAGGTGTACAGGTACCTGCCGTACAGGGCGTATCCCTGGAAGGTCTCGTCGCCCTGGGAGGGCAGGCGGACGTCGGTGAGGCGCCTGCTGTAGCGGCGCGCCTTGATGTCGGCGAGGCGGTACACCGCGACCCGCCAGCCGTTCTTGTTGTACCGCATGGCCAGGCGGCCGTTGACCGGGTCGATGGTGGCGGTGACCGCCCTGGCACCCCGCACGGGCTGGTACTTGGCCAGCGCCGACGAGGTGTTGCGCAGCGTCTTGCCCTTGGTGAACCGGAAACGCGCGAGGCGCGTGCCGCGGGCGCTCTCCCCCCTCGGATCGACCTCGACCCAGAGGTAGGAGGCGTCACCGGCCGGTTCGACGCCGATGGCCACGCCGTGCCCGAAACCCTTCAGGTACATGTGGCCTTTCAGGCGCCCGGAGAAATCGAGCTGGCTGATGGTCAGGTCGCCGTTGCGGTCCGCCGAACGGCCGTTCGTGAGCTGCGCCACGAAGAGCCGCTTGTTGCGGACGTCGAAACCGAAGCTCTGCATCACCGTCTGGTGTTTGATCCAGCGATGCAGGAAAAGTGGGTAGGCCGGTTTCCGCAGGTCGAAACGCGGGGAGTCGGGCAGCCCCGCGGGCTTGTCGTGCCCGGCCGCCGAACCCGCGGCGAGGACCAGGACCACGGCCGACACCGGGGCGGTCACGAGCATCGTCTTCCGCATCACGGCCTCTTCCCGTCGGGAACACACGGATACCCCGGCATGCTAGGCCGGAGAAAAGCGCGACTGGGAAAACCCTCTGAAATGGCCTGGTAAACCCCCGTGCCGAACCAGGGCGAATCCCCCCGCGCCGGACCGGCGGCGGTCGTGCGATCATCGTCCGGTGACGGTGGACGAGACGCTCTTCGAACAGGTCGGCGAGGTCGTGCGGGGTGCGGCCCCGCACGAGCTGGGCCGTCCGCGGATCATGGTGCGGCGCACCGGCGTCAAGGTCTGGTACGGCGACGAGACGCCGCTGCGCGAGCACTACGAGGCGCAGCTCATCGACGCGGAGATCGTGACCGAGGCGCGCGAGCGGGCGCTGGAGATCGGCTTCCACGCCGAGCACGCCAAGGAGGCCGACAACGACGCGGTGCTGGCGGCGCTGGCCGGGCGGGAGTCGCGGTGGCGGCCCGATCTCGGCGAGGAGGCGGTCGCCGGGGCGTTCCTCGGGCGGGGCTCCTGGCGGCGGATCTCCGAGACGTGGCTCGACCCGGACCTGGCGGTCGCCGACGCGGCGTTCGAGATCGGCGTGCGGCTGGTGGACTACATCCGCGCGCTGGAGCCGCACCGCCGGGCCGTCGCCAAGGGCTGACCGCCCAGAGCGGATCCGCTGACGGCGTAGCCCCCTGGGCAGCGGCGGGCCGGGACCGTAGCGTCGACGCCATGATCGAGCTGCTGCGCGACCGGACGTACCTGCGGTACTGGCTGGCCGTGGTGGTGTCGTTCCTCGGCGACGCCATCGTCCGGATCACGCTCATCTACGTCGCGGCGACGCTGAGCGACGCCCCCGCGCTCCTCATCGCCCTGGTCATCGTCGCGCAGCTGCTGCCGTCGGGCGTGCTGGGGACGTTCGTGGGGCCGCTGGCCGACCGGGTGCCCGCGCGGGTGCTGCTGGTGGGCTCCGACCTGGCGCGGGTCGGGATCGTGCTGGCGATGATCCCGGTGCTGGACACCGCGTGGCTGCTGCTGGTCCTGGTGCTGCTGGAGGGCGTCGCCAAGGCGTTCTTCGAGACCGCGCGGATCAGCGCCGTGCCGCGCATCGTGGGCGACCCGGAGCGGATCCCGGCGGCGGTCGCGCTGTTCCAGAGCACCAACCACACGCTCAACCTGGTCGGGCCCGCGATCGGCGGTCTGATGCTCGCCGCCGGGAGCGTGGAGGTCGTGCTGGTGCTGGACGCCGCGACGTTCGTGGTGTCGGCGCTGCTGCTGGGGGGCCTGGCGATGCTGCGGGAGGTCCCCGTCACGGCGCCGGAGCCGTACTGGCGGTCGCTGCGGTCGGGGGTGCGCGGGGTGATGGAGGTGCCGTCGCTGCGGTTCCTGGCGGTGTTCGTCGTCCCGGTCATGCTGGTGCTGGGCCTGTTCACCACCAACCTCAACGCGCAGTTGCTGACCGTCTTCGACCTGCCGCCGCTGGAGTACGGCCTGGCGCACGCGGTGTTCGGGGCGGGGTCGGTGCTGGGGGCGCTGATCGGCCCGCCGCTGGTCCGCCGGTACTCCACGAATGTGCTGCTGGTCGCCTCGGTGGTGCTGTTCGGGGTGGCGCTGGTGGTCCTCGTCCCGGTCGAGGGGCTGCGCGCCGCCGCGGGCCCGGTCGTGATCCCGCTGTGGTGCCTGCTGGCGGGGGTGGGCTCGGGGCTGTTCCAGGTGCCGATGGCCACGATCCTGCTGCGCGACGTGCCCGCCGAGCTGCGGGGGCGGGGCGTGGGCCTGCTGAACGCGGTGATGGTGACGTTCACCGTCGTGGGGGTGACCGTGGGCGGTGTGACCGCCGAGCGGTGGGGCGTCGCGGAGTCCATCATCGGCGCGGGCCTGGTGCTGCTGGTCGCGACGGGCGTGGTGGTGATCCTGCGGACGGTCCTGCGGGGGCGGGCACGGCCCGGGCCAGCGGAGTGCCCGCAGGGGTGACGTAGAGGGCGTCCAGGACGACCGGCACGACGCCGAGGTTGCGCCCGACGTGGACGTGCTCGGGTCCGCTGGGCTCGACGACCAGGCTGCCCCGGGGATGCGTCACCGTGGTCGTGCGGTCGGCCAGGACGCGGGTCAGCGTGCCCTGCCGGACCACCGCGTACAACCGGCCGTCGTGGTAGTGCCAGCCGGTGCTGCCGCCGGGCTGGATGACGATCTCCCGCAGGACGTAGTCGCGGCCGTCCATCGTGACGGAGGCGATGGTCCGTACCGTGAGCATCAGGGCCATCTCCTTTTTCGGGACGGCCTACCCCCGGCGGGCGCGGCACGGCACCGGTTGGCCCGGTCCGGCCACTGTGTGACGGGACGCGGACGCTGCGTTTCCCCGTCAGAGCCCGGCGACCAGCCGGTCCGGGGTGACCGGCAGGTCGCGGACGCGGATCCCGGTGGCGTGGTGGACGGCGTTGACGACGGCCGCCGGGGCCCCCACGATGCCGATCTCCCCGAGGCCCCGCGAGCCCATCGGGTTGGCGTACGGGTCCTCCTCGTCCAGCCACACCGCGTCGACGTCCTGCACGTCGGCGTTGGCGGCGATGTGGTACGTGGCCAGGTCGTGGTCGATGACGTGGCCGAACCGGGGGTCCATCACCGACTGCTCGTGCAGGGCGGCGGACAGGCCCATCGTCATGCCGCCGACGAGCTGGGAACGGGCGGTGCGCGGGTTGATGACGCGGCCCACCGAGAACACGCCGAGCATCCGGGGCACGCGGACCTCTCCCGTGTCGGCGTTCACCAGGACCTGCGCGAACTGTGCGCCGAACGAGTGCAGCGACACGCGTTCGGCGGCCGGGTTGTCCGGGACGGTGCCGGTGGCCTCGGCTCCGGGCGCCGGGCGGGGTCCGTGCCGGTCGCGGAAGGCGCGGGCGGCCCCGACGACCGCCGAGCCCCACGAGGACAGGCCGCCGGAACCGCCCGCGACGGTGGCCTCCGGCAGGTCGGTGTCACCGATCTCCAGCCGGATCGCCGTGGCGGGGACGTCGAGGGCGTCGGCGGCGATCTGCGTGAGGGCCGTCCAGGTGCCGGTGCCGATGTCGGCGGCGGCGATGCGCACCTGGTAGCAGCCGTCCTCGCCGTACCGGATCGCGGCGTGGTTGCCGGGCTGCAGGAAGCGCGGGTAGGTCGCGGCGGCGACCCCGGTGCCCTCCAGCCAGCCGTCGCGCAGTCGCGCGCCGGGCGTGGGGTCGCGGCGGTCCCACCCGAACAGGCGCGCGCCCTCCCGCAGGCACTCCACCAGGCGGCGGCCGGAGAACGGCCTGCCGGTCTCGGGGTCCGCGCCGGGCTCGTTGCGGGCCCGGAGTTCGATCGGGTCGAGGCCGCACGCGACGGCCAGTTCGTCCATGGCCACCTCGGCGGCGTACATGCCCGGGGCCTCGCCGGGCGCCCGCATCCAGAACGGCGGGGGCACGTCCAGCGCGGCCAGGCGGTGCGTGGTGCGCCGGTTGGCGGTGGCGTACATCATCCGGGACGGGGTCGCGGTCTGCTCGGCGAACTCGGCGATGCGGGCGGTGTGCTCGACGACCTCGTGGGCGAGGGCGAGGAGCCTGCCGTCGGTCCCGGCGCCGAGCCTGATCCGCTGGATGGTGGGCGTGCGGTGGCCGACGACGGCGAACATCTGCTGCCGGGTCACCGCGAGCTTCACCGGGCGTCCGCCGGACACGCGGGCCGCCAGGCAGGCCAGGACGTTGTGCGCGTGCGGGGTGCCCTTGCTGCCGAACCCGCCGCCCACGTGCGGGGCCACGACCCGGATGCGTTCGGGTTCGAGCCCGAGCACCGGGGCCAGCTTCCGCCGGACGACGTACACGCCCTGGGTGGAGTCGTACAGGGTCAGCCCGTCGGTGTCCCAGACGGCGGTGGTGGCGTGCGGCTCCATCGGGTTGTTGTGCTGCATGGGGGTCGTGTACGTGTGGTCCACGACGATGGGGGCCTGCCGCAGCGCCGCCTCCACGTCCCCGGTCTCGGCGTCGGTCGCGTGCCCGGCGTTCACCTGCTCGGGGGCGTACAGGTCGTCGCGGTCGGTCCGCAGTTCCACGTCGTGCGGCCACTGCTCGTACCCGACCTTCACCAGGTCGGCGGCCTGGCGGGCGGTCTCGGAGGTCTCGGCGAGCACCGCGCCGACGAACTGGCCCCGGAAGTGCACCTCGTCGTCCTGCAGGATCCACAGCTCCCGGTCGTCGTCGGAGGCCAGGCGCGGGGCGTTGCGGTGGGTGAGGACGGCGACCACGCCGGGCAGTTCCTCGGCGGCGGAGGTGTCGACCTCGGTGATGCGTCCGCGTGCGACGGTGGCCTGCACCGGATGCACGTACAGCGGGTCGGGGACGGGCTGCTCGTAGGCGTAGACGGCCTGGCCGGTGACCTTGACGTGCCCGTCGAGGCGTTCCAGGGGGCGGCCGATCTCCCTGGGCCGCAGGGTCTCGGTCATCCCGGTTCCCCCTCGCGGATCAGGTCGCGGAGCACGGCGACGAGGGTGTTGCGGGCCATCGGCACCTTGAACGCGTTGTGCTTCAGGGGCCGGGCATCGGCCAGTTCGGCGTCAGCGGCGGCCCGCAGGTCTTCCGGGCGGGCGTCCCGGAGGGCCTCCTCCGCGCGACGCGCCCGCCACGGCTTGTGGGCGACCCCGCCCAGGGCGACGCGGGCCTCCGCGATGGTGCCGTCCCCGCGCATCTCCACCGCCGCCGCGACGGACACCAGCGCGAACGCGTACGAGGCGCGTTCGCGGACCTTCCGGTAGGCCGAGCGGGCGGCGATCGGCAGATCGGGCAGGTCAACGGCGGTGATCAGGTCGCCGTGGCCGAGGACCGTGTCGCGGTCGGGCTCGTCGCCGGGCAGCCGGTACAGCTCGGTGATCGGGATGACACGCTCACCGGACGGTCCCAGGACCCTCACCTCGGCGTCCAGCGCGGTCAGCGCGACGGCCAGGTCGGAGGGGTGCACCGCGACGCAGTGCTCGGAGGCCCCCAGGATCGCGTGGTCACGGTTGTGCCCCTCCAGGGCCGAGCATCCGGTGCCCGGCTCGCGCTTGTTGCACGGCGTCGTGACGTCCTGGAAGTACGGGCAGCGGGTGCGTTGCAGCAGGTTCCCGGCGGTGGTCGCGAGGTTGCGGAGCTGCCCGGACGCGCCCGCCAGCAGCGCCGCCGCCAGCACCGGGTACCGCTGCCGCACCAGCGGATGGGCGGCCATGTCGCTGTTGCGGACCGCCGCGCCGATCCGCAGGCCGCCCTCCGGACGCGCCTCGATGGCGTCGTACGGCAGCCGGGACACGTCCACCAGCAGGTCGGGACGGGCGACGCCGAGCTTGAGATGGTCCACCAGGTTGGTCCCGGCGCCGAGGAACATCGCGCCGGGCCGGTCGGCCACCGCCGCGACCGCGCCGCCCGCGTCCTCGGCCCGCCGGTACTCGAACGGCTTCACCGCGCCACCTGCCGGATCGCCGCGACGATGTTGACGTACGCGCCGCACCGGCACAGGTTGCCGCTCATCCGCTCGCGGATCTCGGCCTCGTCCAGGTCCGGCGGCGGCCCGCCGAGGTCGGCGGTCACGTGGCTGGGCCAGCCCGCCTTGGCCTCCTCCAGCATGCCGACGGCCGAGCAGACCTGGCCCGGGGTGCAGTAGCCGCACTGGAAGCCGTCCTGGTCGAGGAAGGCGCGCTGCACCGGGTGCGGCTCGGGCCCGTCGGCCAGGCCGTCCGCCGTGGTGATCCGGGCCCCGTCGTGGGCGACGGCCAGCGCCAGGCAGGTGGTGGCGCGCCGCCCGTCCAGCAGGACCGTGCACGATCCGCACTGGCCGTGGTCGCAGCCCTTCTTGGGCGAGGTGACCCCCAGCCGCTCCCGCAGGGCGTCGAGCAGGGTGGTGCGGGTGTCCACGGTGAGCGTTTGCCACCGGCCGTCCACGTGGAGCGTGATCGAGGCGTCCATGACCGGTCCCTCTCGTCGGGTGCCCGAGCGTGGACCGCCCTACCCCATATCGGGCCAGGTCACCCCATACCGGTCAGCTCTTGCGGGCGTGCCCGAAATAGGTGACCACCGGACGGCCGCCGGGATCCAGCACGAACCGGACCATCGGCGGGATCTGCTCGTCGGTGATCTCGCCGCGGCGGCGCGCGAGCGTGGCCCGGACCAGGCTGCGCCCATCCTTGGGCTTGAAGGCGCACACGTCGCCGGGCACCAGGCCGTGCCGGGTCAGCGCGGCGGCGACCTCCTCCGGGCGGCGCAGGCGGTCCGCCGCGTACCGGCCGGGCGGCATGATCCGGGTCATCGGCAGCTTCTGGAACGCCCCGAGGTAGATCAGCCGCGACACCGGCGTGCGGTTGACGGTGTCGTAGACCAGCAGCCCGCCGCGCCGCAGCACCCGGGCGGCCTCCCGGACGACCTGGTCGAGGTCGTCGGTGATCTCGAAGGTGTCGGCGACGTACACCAGGTCGAACGTGTCGTCGGGGTAGGGCAGGCGCTCGGCGGGTGCGGTGTCGTGGTCGACCGGCAGGCCCTCGCGCTCGGCGGCCTCCCGCGCCATCGCGGTCGCGGCCGGGGACGGGTCGGCGGCCGTCACGCCCATCCCCAGCCGCGCCAGGCCCCGGGGCAGCAGCCCTCGTCCGCCGCCCACCACCAGGGCGTGCGTCCCCGCCGGGTCGGGCAGCACCGTCGCGAGGTACTCCAGGCGGACGTCCTGGAACGTCACCGCCCTGATCTGCCGGCCGTCGACCGCCTCGGGCGACCGCGAGTCCAGTTCCAGCCTTGGGGCGGCTCCCATGGTGCTCTCCCTCCGTCGGGTTCCTTCAGGGAACCTAACATGCGATGGGTTCCCTCAGGGAACTCGGGTAGACTGAGCCGGTGACCCGAACGCCCCTCGCCGACGTCGCCTGCTCCATCGCCCGCGCCACCGACCTGTTCGGGGACGCCTGGACCGCGCTGATCATGCGGGACGTGCTGACCGGGGTGACCCGGTTCGACGACCTGGCCCACGACCTGGGCATCTCCCGCAAGGTGCTGGCGGCCCGGCTGTCCCGGCTGGTCGAGGAGGGCGTCCTGGTCCGCGAGCGCTACCAGGACCGGCCGCCCCGCGAGCACTACCAGGCGACCGAGAAGGGCCGGGAGTTGTACCCGGTGCTGCTGGCGCTGATGCACTGGGGCGACCGCTGGTACGCCGGGGAGGCCGGTCCCCCGGCGCGCGTCCACCACCTCGACTGCGGGCACGACACCACCCCGGTCACCGTCTGCGCCCACTGCGGCAACCCGCTGACCAGCGAGAACACTACCCAGCTCCCCGGGCCCGGGGGCCGGGTCGGGCCCGGCACCCGGGTCCTGGGGCCGCTCATCGCCTCCCGCTCCGCGGACCGCTGACGGCGCACGGGCGTGACGCAGGGTATTCACTGAAATTCCAACGGCGAAGAGATCCATTGACAGCACGGCGGGCGAAGAGTGCACTCCTGTGCACATCCGAGCAGAAAGGTGTGTTCCACCCCGCCGTGCGGGCCGGTTCCGGAGACCGCCCGTACCGGCGCCTTCCCCCCGTGAACGCCCGGTGGCCGTGAGCCGCCGCGGAGCGCGTCCCACAAGGATCTCCGCGGCCGTCGTCCGCCGGGCCGTCCTGAGAAGGAGCCCCCGTGAGACACCGAACCGCGTGGGGGGCCGTGGCGATCGCCGGCGGCCTCGTCGTGGCGATGTCCGCCCCCGCCGGAGCCCAGGCCCCCGGCGCACCCGCCCTGCCCGCCAAGCCCGACCCGCGGCAGGTGGCCGCCGCGGCGGCCGACCGGCTGGTCGCCGCCAAGCCGAAACCGTTCCGCGCCTCCCCCAGGGACCGCATCGTGCGCACCGGCGTGGTGCCCGGCGCGGGCGGTCTCCAGCACGTCGTCTACCAGCGCACGTACGCGGGCCTGCCCGTCCACGGCGGTGACTTCGTGGTGTCGACCGACAGGTCCGGCGCGGTGCTGAGCACGTCGGTCAACCAGAGCAGGCCCCTGTCGGTCTCCACCAAGCCGAAGGTGACGGCCGCGAGCGCCGCGAAGACCGCGCGGCGGCTGCTGCCCACGGTCGACCGGACCTCCGCGCCCCGGCTGCTCGTGCTCGCCGAGGGCACCGGGCGGCTCGCGTACGAGGTCGTCGTCACCGGCTCCAAGCAGCGGCGGCCCAGCGTGCTGCACGTCTTCGTGGACGCCGGGACGGGCAGGGTCGTCCAGTCGTGGGACGACGTCCGCGCCGCCGACGACCAGAGCTTCTACCACGGCGGCCAGCGCAACCCCGTCGAGATCGCCACCAGCGGGTCCGGCGGCCAGTACAGCATGAGCGACCCCGGCCGTCCCGGCATCAGCTGCGCCAACCAGAGCGGCACCGTCTACACCGGCACCGACAACGTGTGGGGCAACGCGGGCGGCACCAACCTGGAGACCGCCTGCGTGGACGCCCTGTACGCGGCGGCCAAGGAGTTCGACATGGCCGGGACCTGGCTGGGCCGCCGGGGCCTGGACGGCAACGGCCGCGGCTGGCCCATGCGCGTCGGCCTCAACCAGGCCAACGCGTACTGGAACGGCAGCTACGCCAACTTCGGCCGCAACAGCGCCGGGACCAAGCAGGTCACCCCGACCGACGTGGTGGCGCACGAACTCGGCCACGGCATCTTCCAGTTCACCCCCGGCGGCTCGGGCGGCAGCAACGAGAAGGGCGGGCTGAACGAGTCCACCGGTGACATCTTCGGCGCGCTGACCGAGTGGTACATCAACGAGCCGCGCGTGCAGGAGCAGATGAGCGGCACCACGGCGGTCGTCAACTACGACCCGCCGGACTACCTGGTCGGCGAGGAGGTCGACCTCGTCGGCAGCGGCCCGATCCGCAACATGTACCAGCCGTCGCTGGTCAACAACGACCCCAACTGCTACAGCTCCTCGGTGCCGAGCATGGAGGTGCACAAGGCGGCGGGCGTCCAGAACCACTGGTTCTACCTGCTGGCGGAGGGCTCGAACGCCAACGACCCGAACAACGGCAGGCCCAACAGCCCGACGTGCAACGGCTCCACGCTCACCGGGATCGGCGTCCAGAAGGCCGGCCTCATCTTCATGGAGACGCTGAACCTCAAGACCTCCACCTGGACGCACTCGCTGGCCCGCCGCGCCTCCCTCCAGGCCACGCTCAACCTGGTGCAGGTCGGCAAGGCCACGTGCACCGACTTCACCCGCGTCCGCGACGCGTGGAACGCGGTGAGCGTCCCGGCCGCCAGCGGCGAGCCGACCACCTGCACCGGCGGCGGCAACGACTTCTCGCTGTCGCTGAACCCGTCCTCGGGCAGCACCCAGCCGGGCCAGCCGGTGAACGTCACCGTCGGCACCCAGACCACCTCGGGCAGCGCCCAGCAGGTGACCCTGTCGGCGACCAGCCAGCCGTCCGGGCCGACGGCGTCGTTCTCCCCGAACCCGATCTCCTCCGGCCAGTCGTCCACGATGACGGTGACCGTGCCCGCCGGAACCCCGGACGGCCGGTACACGCTGACCGTCCTGGCCGACGGCGCGCAGGTGGACCGGACCGCCACGTTCACGCTGACCGTCGGGACCCCCGGCCCCGGTGACGTCTTCAGCGACGACTTCGAGACCGACAAGGGCTGGACGGTCAACCCCGGCGGCACCGACACCGGCACCGCGGGCCTGTTCCAGCGCGGCACCCCGCAGGCCACCAGCTACTCGGGCACCAACCTGCAGCTGACAGCGGCGGGCGGCGGCTACGACCTGGTCACCGGGGCCTCCGCCGGGGCCGACGCGGGGGCCAACGACCTGGACGGCGGAACGACCAGCATCCAGTCACCGGCGATCACGCTGCCGTCGGGGACGCTGACCCTGTCGTTCTCCTGGTACCTCGGCCATCTCAACAACGCCTCCAGCGCCGACTACCTGCGCGTCCGCGTCGTCGGCACGACCACGACGACCGTACTCAACCAGACCGGCGCGGCGACGAACCGGTCCGCCGCCTGGCAGACCGCCACCGTGGACATCTCCGCCCACGCCGGGCAGACCGTCCGCATTCTCGTCGACGCCGCCGACGCGAGCACCGGCAGCCTCGTCGAGGCGGGCATCGACAACGTCCGCATCACCGGCTCCTGACCGGCTCCCCCTCCCGGGGTGCGCGCGCCGCCCCGTCCCCCCGTACCGGAGGCACTGCATGAGACCGCACCTGCTCGCGGTGGCCGGGGCGATGACCCTCGCCCTGACCGCCCCGTTCACGGGCCCCGCCACGGCCGCACCGGCCCCGGCGGTGGCCGCGGCGCCGGACATCCCGATCGCCAACGTCAAGGCCCACCTCACCCAGCTGCAGACCATCGCGAACAACAACGGCGGCAACCGGGCCCACGGCACACCGGGCTACCGGGCGTCGGCCGACTACATCAAGGCCCGGCTCGACGCGGCCGGGTACCAGACGACGCTGCAGTCGTTCACCTACAACGGCGCGACGGGCTACAACGTCATCGCCGACTGGCCGGGCGGCGACCCGGACCAGGTCCTCATGACGGGGGCCCACCTGGACAGCGTGTCCGCCGGGCCCGGCATCAACGACAACGGGTCGGGTTCGGCGGCGGTCCTGGAGACCGCGCTGGCGGTGGCCCGGACGGGCTTCCAGCCGGGCAAGCACCTGCGGTTCGCCTGGTGGGGCGCCGAGGAGCTGGGACTGCGCGGCTCCCGCCACTACGTCAACACGCTCCCGGCCGCCGAACGCACGAAGATCAAGGGCTACCTGAACTTCGACATGGTCGGGTCGCCGAACCCGGGCTACTTCGTCTACGACGGCGACAACTCCGACGGGGTCGGCTCGGGGCCCGGCCCGGCCGGGTCCGCCGAGATCGAGCGGGTGATCCAGGGTTACTTCACCTCGATCGGCGTGCAGACCCGGGGCACCGACTTCGACGGGCGTTCCGACTACGGGCCGTTCATCAGCGTGGGCATCCCGGCGGGCGGCACGTTCACCGGCGCGGAGGGCATCAAGACCGCCGCGCAGGCGCAGTTGTGGGGCGGCACCGCCGGGGTCGCCTACGACCGCTGCTACCACCGCTCGTGCGACACCACCGCCAACATCGACGACACGGCGCTCGACCGCAACAGCGACGCCATCGCCTCGGCGGTGTGGACGCTCGCGGGCACGGGCACCCCGCCCGGGGAGACCGTGTTCGCCGACGACCTGGAGACCGACCAGGGCTGGACCGCCAACCCCGGCGGCACCGACACGGCGACGGCGGGCCTGTTCCAGCGTGGCGCGCCGCAGGCCACGAGCTACTCGGGGACGGCCCTGCAACCGACCGCGCAGAGCGGCGCGAACGCCCTGGTCACCGGTGCTTCCGCGGGTGCCGACGCGGGGGCCAACGACCTGGACGGCGGAACGACGAGCATCCAGTCACCGGCGATCACGCTGCCGTCGGGGACGCTGACGCTGTCGTTCGCGTGGTTCCTGGGGCACCTCAACAACGCCTCCAGCGCCGACTACCTGCGGGTCCGCGTCGTCGGCACGACCACGACGACCGTGCTCAACCAGACCGGCGCGGCCACCAACCGGTCCGCCGCCTGGCAGACCGCCACCATGGACATCTCCGCCCACGCCGGGCAGACCGTCCGCATCCTCGTCGACGCCGCCGACGCGAGCACCGGCAGCCTCATCGAGGCGGGCATCGACACCGTGAAGATCACCAGGTCCTGACCCCCGACCGGCGCGCCGGGGTCGTGGTCTCCGCCACGGCCCCGGCGTCGTTCTGTCCAGGCGTGTCCCGACCCGGGAGTCATGACGTTTGCCCGATTCCTTGGCAATTCCTGCCAACGTTCGGGACCCCCCGAACCGGTTCTGCCGCTCACCTGGAGTGGTTGGAACGTGCCCCGCGAGGGCCTCGGTGAGGGCTCTTGCCGCCGCTCGGGCGGGGGGTTAACGTTCGGGCAATTATTTAGGAAACCTTCCTATTAGGTGGACGGCAGACATGGCCTGTACCTCGCTCGATCGTCGCCTCGTTCGTCGCCTCGTTCGTCACCTCGCCCTGATCGTCGCCTGCGCGGCGGTCCTCGTCCCGCTCGTTCCGGCCCCCGCGGGCGCCGCCGCGACGGCCACCGCCGTCTTCACCAAGACGGCCTCGTGGGGGTCGGGCTACGAGGGTCGCTACACCATCACCAACGGCACCGGATCCGCGCTCAACGGCTGGCGGGTGGAGTTCGACCTGCCCTCGGGAAGCACCCTCGGCTCGTACTGGGACGCCCTCGCCACCGTCTCCGGCGAGCACGTCACCTTCCGCAACCGCGAGTACAACGGCACCATCGCCCCCGGAGCCTCGGTGACGTTCGGCTTCATCGTCTCCGGCAGCGGCACCCCGACCGGCTGCACGCTCAACGGCGCCGACTGCGGCGGTGGCGGTGAGGAGCCACCGGGCGTTCCCGGGGTCCCCGGCACCCCGACGGTGACCGCGACGACCGACACCTCGGTGAGCCTGTCGTGGACGGCCTCGACCGGAACGGTCACCGGATACCGGGTCTACGAGGGCACCACCGTGCGCGCCACCGTCACCGGGACGTCCGCGACGATCTCCGGGCTCCAGGCGTGCTCGTCCCACACGTTCACCGTCGCCGCCTACAACGACAAGGGCGAGTCCGCCAAGAGCACCGCCGCCGGAGTGACCACCTCGGGATGCTCCACCGGCCCACTGCCCAAGCACTTCCTCACCGGGTACTGGCACAACTTCGACAACGCGGCGGTCGAACTGCGGCTGGCCGACGTGCCCGCCGAGTACGACCTGGTCGCCGTCGCCTTCGGTGAGGCCACCACGACCCCCGGCCAGGTGGTCTTCGGCATCGACCCGGGCCTGTCCCGCTCGCTCGGCGGCTACACCGACGCCCAGTTCAAGGCCGACGTGCAGACCCTGCACGCGCGCGGCAAGAAGGTGATCCTGTCGGTCGGCGGCGAACTCGGCCGCGTCCAGGTCGCGAGCCCGGCGGCGGCGACGGCCTTCGCCGACAGCGTGCACGCCCTGATGCGCGAGTACGGCTTCGACGGCGTGGACATCGACCTGGAGAACGGGCTGAACCCGACCTACATGGCGCAGGCGCTGCGGGCGCTGCGCGCCAAGGCCGGCGACGGCCTCATCATCACCATGGCCCCGCAGACGATCGACATGCAGTCCACCGGCGGGACGTACTTCCAGCTCGCGCTGTCGATCAAGGACATCCTCACCGTCGTCCACATGCAGTACTACAACTCCGGCTCGATGCTCGGCTGCGACCAGAGCCGCGCCTACGGGCAGGGCTCGGTGGACTTCCTCACCGCCCTGGCCTGCATCCAGCTGGAGAACGGGCTGCGGCCCGACCAGGTGGCCCTCGGCCTGCCCGCCGGGCCCGGCGCGGCGGGCGGCGGCGTGGTGGCCCCGTCGGTGGTCAACGACGCCCTCGACTGCCTGGCCCGGGGCACCCGGTGCGGCTCGTTCCGGCCGCCGCGCACCTACCCGGGGATCCGCGGCGCCATGACCTGGTCGATCAACTGGGACGTCACCAACGGCAACGGCTTCGCCCGCACCGTCCGCCCGCACCTGAACGCCCTGCCCTAGCACGACCTCCGCACCCCCGCCCGCAACGAAGGAGGAAGACCGGTGCGCACCAGATCCAAGGCCGCCGTCGCGGCGGCGGCCGTCCCCGTCGCCGCCACGCTCGTCAACGTCGTCGCGGTGAACCCCGCCGGGGCCCACGGCACCATGTCCGACCCGCCCAGCCGCGTGTACGTGTGCAAGAACGAGGGGCCGGAGACCCCGCAGTCGGCGGCCTGCAAGGCGGCCGTCGCGGCGGGCGGCACCCAGGCCTTCTACGACTGGAACGAGGTGTCGCTGCTCGACGCGGGCGGACGGCACCGCCAGATCATCCCGGACGGCAAGCTGTGCAGCGCCGGGCGGGAGAAGTACCGCGGGCTCGACCTGGTCCGCACCGACTGGCCCGCCAAGCGCGTGTCCCCCGGCCCGCTGACGATCACGTACCACGCCAGCGCGCCGCACGCGAACAGCAACTTCGAGTTCTACATCACCCGTGAGGGCTGGAGCCCGTCGCAGCCGCTGCGCTGGGCGGACCTGGTGCACCTCCAGACCTTCAACAACCAGAACCCCACCACGTTCACCCGGTGGACCCTCACCCTGCCGCAGCGCACCGGCCGCCACATCCTGTACTCGATCTGGCAGCGCGTCGTGGGCAGCGCCGAGGCGTTCTACACCTGCTCCGACGTGGACTTCGGCGGCGGCACCACCCCGACGCCCACCCCGACTCCGACTCCGACCCCGACACCCACGCCCACCCCGACGCCGACGCCCACGCCCACGCAGCAGCCCGGCGGCACGTGGACGTCCGGGGCGGCCTACCAGCCCGGCGACCGCGTCACCTACGAGGGCGCGACCTTCGAGTGCCTCCAGGCGCACACCGCCCTCGCCGGGTGGGAGCCCCCGAACGCGCCCGCCCTCTGGCGGAGCGCCTGAGACCGCCGTGGCGGCGGACCCGCCTATCCGCCCGGTGC